>CAZQKJ010000086.1:6770-11212 GCA_964593315.1 uncultured Granulosicoccaceae bacterium | reverse complement strand
CAACTGCGACGGGCTTCAGCCAGCGAAATTGTGCAGACACTGGCACCGCTGCAGAGGCAATTTGGTGAAGGTGACCCTGGAAGATTGCAGCTGGTGGCCGACGAGCGTACTAACAGCGTGCTGGTTAGTGGCAGTCTGGCGGCTCGCAATCGAGCGCGTAAACTTATCAGCAAGCTCGACTCACCAATTGAAGCAGGTGGCAATACCCGAGTGGTTTTTTTGCACTTTGCTGATGCACAAGATATTGCCGCCATCCTTGAGGGAATACCGTCTGGTTCGGGTAGTGCGTCTGCTGTCGGCAACACGCCATCCCCGGCCGATACTGTTAACAACAACTTTCGCACTGATCCTGATACCGCTGTAGAAGTTGCAGTGGAGTTTGCCCCTGAAGATCGAGCCCCTGTTTTTACCCCTGGCGGCGGTGGCGGGTCGACGGTTGACATAAAGAGTGATGAAAATACTAATTCCTTAATAATCACAGCGCCTCCGTCAGAGATGACGAGGATACTCTCGATTATTAAACAGCTGGATATTCGAAGACCTCAGGTTTTGGTTGAAGCTGTTATTGCAGAGGTCACTGAAGACAACATTAGAGAGCTTGGCATCAACTTTCTAATCGATGGCTCTGAGCAATCGGGTCCTGTTGGTTTTACCAATCTTGGTGGCGGCACAGGCCAGTTGGTGGATAGTTTGAATGCAGCGGGTGTATCAGGATTGCCGGCGTTGAGTAGTGGGGCATCGTTTGCGCTTGGCAGCTTTGCTAATGGGGGTATCGATTTTGGTTTGTTGTTCAGGGCTATTGCATCGGATGCCGAAAACAATATTCTTTCAACACCCACTATTGTCACGCTTGATAATGAAGAAGCGGAGATAGTGGTGGGTTCCAACGTGCCGTTTGTAACCGGACAGCAGTTATCTGCCAACAACGATAATCCTTTTCAAACCATAGAGCGCGAGGATGTAGGTTTAAGGCTGAAAGTTAAGCCGCAGATAAACGAGGGTGACACAATCAAGCTGGAGCTGGAGCAGGAAGTCTCTAATGTAAACTCAACCGCTCTTGTTGGTGCTGCGGATATCACCACCAGTAAACGCTCTATTACAACAACAGTGTTGGTTGAAGATGGCCAGACACTGGTATTAGGCGGGTTGATTGATGATCAGCTTACTGATGTTACTGAGAAGGTGCCACTCCTGGGAGATATACCCGGGCTCGGGCGTTTATTCCAATATAACAGTAAAACTAAAAGTAAGAAGAACCTGATGATCTTTCTTCATCCGGTGATCATGCGTGATACCGAAATTACTGACCGGATCAGTAGCGTCAAGTATCGTCAGATGCGTGCAACGAGACTACCGGTACTACCTGGTGATTCACAGTTGGATCAACAGGCAGGTCAGGAAAACCGAGTCGATATACCGGGTATCAGTGTGAATTTGAAGCAGACCAATACCAGTGATCTGCCTTTGATAATTCCGGACTCTGTACTGCAGCCAGACAGACAGCTGAACCTCGATAGTCAGGATGTCGAGTGGATAGAAATGCCGGATGGTTCGATGCTTTTAAAGCAGTAGCGGGCTTGAGTCATGCTGTGTAGTGATTGATGGCTCACCTGTCTCATACTGCAGAGTAGCCTTGAAGTTTTACTGTCGATTTACAAGAGTTGTGGTATTTTCGGGTTTCCGCGGTCGCGAAATTGACCGGCAGCACACCCGGAGACAGTTATGACTTTTAAGCTTCCTCTAATCGCCGTAGTTTTAGCATCGGTATTTTCCTGTAGTTCAGATGACTCCGATCCAGTAGTTGCTGTGGACGGCACCTACGACTTAACCACTACCCCTACAACCGGTTTCGCCATTAATGGTGGTGAGTGTGTTTCAGGTGCTGGATCAATAGTCATTGTTGATCGTGAAATAACAGGCACTGTGATGACTCAAGGACTGCTATTTAATGTTAGCGGCACGGTAGACAACAATGGTTTGGTCTCTGGTGGCTTTGCACTCAGCGGTGAGAGCAGCGCTACTTACGAAGGTACAATTGAAAATGCTGTCGGCAGTGGTACCTGGGAAGATAATTTTGAGTGCGAAGGTACCTGGGAAGCGACACAAAGCTCCTAGCTAAAACGCGGCATTGGCTGTAGATAACCGATCCTTCTGATTGCATCTACAGGCGCATAACACGGCGTTCCCCGGTAGACATTAATGCGATCCATAGTGATCGCGTATGGGTTATGTGGACCTCATCTTCACGGGCTCTTTGCGTTTTATTCAATGCCAGATACTCTGATCGCACCCTACTAAATAATTAGCCACCCCGCGTGCCTGCCAGGATACCTGAACGGTTTCTCACTTTCGGATAGCCGGCTTCCAAATTTATTGAATACTCAGAGATTGTTGCCGTTAGAAACGGGGCCTGTCGTTGTGCTTCTCATGCTCACAGCGCGTGAACCCCCTGAGGGTTTGGCAAGGTCTGCATAGTGTAGATGGTCATAATATATATCTGTGCCGATAAGTAGTTTGACTCCAATTTCAGGACATGAGCAAAAGTTAGATCGCAGAATAAAGTCACAAGCAATTTGTGAATTTTCAAAGCGAAAAAGGGTGGTTAATTTGAAAACTAGTCGGGTTAGTAAAGCAGTTTGCGCCGTGTTTCTCGGTCTTATAGTGCCGACCTACGGGTACAGTGAAACCGAATGCGAATATGATTCAAATGCAGAGTGGCCGCAACCAGCCAACAAGGTTTGTCAGTCTACAAGTCCTCAGCCTGCAACAGAGCGCAATGACGCGTTGTTTTTATTTGATGGTGTCGCTCATCCTTTTTGCAGCAGCTCACGATTTGATCCCGATGGGGATGGCTGGGGTTGGGAAAATTCCGCATCGTGCAAGGTGGCTGATTCCAACCCTTCAGAAACCACCACTGGCTCGTCAAATACAACATCAGTAGAGGGTGCGTATTGTTCCTCTGCGGAATCGGATCCAGATGGTGATGGGTGGGGTTGGGAAAACAATAGCAGTTGTAAAGTGAACCCTGATACCTCTGGCACGACTGATTCTTCCATCGATTTAAAAGAATCGATTAGTAGTGCTGTAGCAGATAGCCTGGGATCCACTGCCCCTGAAGCAAAGGCTGGTGATCCGGTCATCTTTGAGCTGGGATTTGAAAATTCCGGCTCGGGGATTTATAGCCCTGATCAATTGAATGAAGACTGGGCTTACCCGGTTTGGCATTTGGGTTTGAATGAAAACAGAGCGTCAATTGTAGATGAAAGTGGTCGCGGCAAAGTTCTGCAGGTTACCTATCCGGGTGGAGCCTATGGTTCTGCGGGCGCTGTAGCGTTTATGACTGATCTTGATTTTTCAGGTCAGGCGCAAAGTTATGACGAGCTGTATCTCTCGTACGAAGTCAAGTTCTCAAAGGGCTTTGAGTTCGTACGTGGCGGTAAACTACCGGGTTTATGCGGTTACAACAATACTCAGACTGTTGGTTCAGGCTGTAATACAGGCGGCGGGTATCCCACCGGTTATGATGGATGGAGTGCCAGAGTAATGTGGCGTGAGGGTGGTGCTCTTGAAAACTATATGTATCACTCTAAACAAACACATTTTTATGGTGACGATGAATACTGGCAGAAACTCGCGACACCAGGTAGCTGGCATCATTTTCAACACCGGGTAGTGATGAATGATCCAGGTGTCGCCAACGGAATTATGCAGGCGTGGCTGGATGGAGAACTGGTGTTGGATATGCACGATGTTGAGTATCGCAAGACTGCAGACATAGGCATCAATCTTTTCTACTTCAGTACTTTCTATGGTGGAAATGATTCCAGTTGGGCGCCTTCGAAAGATCAGATGACTTACTTTGATAATTTCAAAATATCAACCCGGCCACTGCCCACTCCTGTGGGGAAAGCTCTGGCCGCAAATGATGCTCAGTCAGAGGGTGCGTTTGCCGATTCACCATCAGGTGGCAACGGTGGGGGTAGCTTTTCATTGTGGATGCTGTTGCTCGGTGGCTTCGCGCGCCGAAGATATCGCTCAGTCCTTCGTTAAGCTCACTGCTGTCGAGCTTACGCGGATTTGCGTCGATCGTTGTCAGGTTTTCTCTGATCGACTTCGGGTATAGCCGATTCGCTGGTATTCTGGCGTCTGTCTCTCAACGCATTGCGAACGTATTTAGCGATAGGTACACGCCTTGAGATAATGGCTATGCAGACAATGGCAATGGCCAGACAAGCGAGAGCGGTCATCGGGTAAATCCTGCGTGAACAATGAAAGATGTAACATAGGTAGTGCAGTCAATTTCTGTTCCAGTCTCTGCAACTTTTCTGTAATGTCCCCCTCAAAACTGGGGATCTGCCTGTTCTGTTGCCAGTTCAACAGTTACTTCGCTTATTGTTTCAATTGCCAGTTACCCAGGTCAGTTACCCAGGTCAAATCAATTG
>CAZQKJ010000086.1:0-6670 GCA_964593315.1 uncultured Granulosicoccaceae bacterium | reverse complement strand
GTTCGGTGATGCTTTAAAAAACTAGTGTTTTCATGCATCTATACAGCCAGTAGTAGCTGACACTGGTTGGGATAAATTCCACACTTTGTAGTAGTACCCTAGAGAATAAAAAAAATGGCCAGCGTCTACTGCCCCTCCTGTAAGGGGAAAATAACCCAACGAGATGCTACTTGTCCGCGCTGTGGCGCAAGCACGAGTCGGATTATTCCAATCGTGCTCGGCATCGCTGTTTTTGCTACCTGTTTTGTGTTGTTCAATTCCTACCAGAAAACCACAAAGCAAAGTGGTCTTGCAGACTCTGCACGAGGAGAGTCCACAAAGGTTGAAGTCAATGTGCCTGACTCGTCTCAACTGGGCTTATCTGAGGAGTAACAGCACTAGCGATAGCTAGAAAAATTGTGTTCGCTGAAGCCGGTAATAGATGGTTGAGCAGCACTGACAAACAACGATTTCGCAGATAGGTTCATAGCAACGGCTACTATCGTTTCAATTTGTGCGATCTCTGGCAAAGACCTATCTGCAAATCGACAAATGGATTCGTTGCCTTCACTCGCATCACTCAACAGCTTTTTAATATTCTCAAAACCGCCTATGTTGGCGAGATTTGATCGTGCTTTAGCCAGTCGTTTTACGGTTGATATATTGCCTTCACGCCCTGCATCATTTTTGGCAAAGCCTGCATCCAGAAAATGGTTGGTATGGCATAGCTGATTATTGTCTGGAGATAGAACCTTGCAGCCGTCCGGTGATAATTCAAGGCTTACCATTTCACCGCTGCTATCCGCAATCATAATATTGCTTGAACTCGCAAACGGCAGTTGACTTGCAAATTCGCAGGCTTCTTTCACACTGCCACAGTCTAGTAGTGCGCGCAGTAAAAAATGTACCGGCATCCCGGGTTTTTGACCGTCATTGTAGGAGCGTAGAATGTTAAGTGATACACCAAAGCCTTTATTATTTATGCCGATTTTTGCCAACATACCGGCTTCTGTGACTGTGATGAAGGCCGGGGTATTGGCGGGATCAGCGTGAAGTACAATTAGTGCCTCGCGTTGCATACTCACCCAGTCCCAGTTCTGTGCAAGCCAGGTCTTGTTATCTTCTCGGGTGAATGCAAGAGAGGTGCACTCGTTAGCGTGAGTGTCTTGTGATTGGGAATTACCGTCACCTGTTGCCATCGCTCGGGCCAGAAAATCTGGCGGTAGTATCTCGGTCCGGCAGTTGAGTGCCATGAGCGATTCTTCATCGATACCACTCCCGTCTGACAGGCCTTTTAGCTCATCCAGTAAATGAGGTGAATACTGATGAACTATGTCGCGATAGTTTGCGGCTTTCTCAGTGGCTTGTTGCCAACTGATATCGCACAGTGAAAATGTCTTTTTGTAAGTGGCCAATGAATGGGTGATTCGGGTTTTACTTGCAGCACCCGTGACACGACCGCACGCGATTGCATCGCCACTGGTTTCCACAGTCGGAAGAGGAGTAAAAATTTGAGCAGAGTTCATTGTGATTACGAATGACGAGTTGTTCTGGAATCATCCCAGAGCATCTGCGCCGGAGCAAGCCGAGTGTAGGGTTGTTCAATTTTGACTTGCCAGCACTTGGCTTTTTAACGGTTGTAGGCCGGGTTTGGACGAAATCTACGTCATGGCTACGTCAGATCTGCTAGCGTGTGCAATAAATGAAAGAAGCTGAATGTTTTGAACAAGCAATCCATTAATCCCAGTATTGATCAATCTGAAATCGCAAAATTCGACAAGTTGGCGGCGACCTGGTGGGATCCCACTGGCCCGATGTGGCCGCTGCATACTTTAAACCAACTGCGTACTGGCTACATAGTTGAACAACTGACTAAGCACTTCGGCCTTGATCCACTAGCACCTGAGCCCTTAAGGGGAATCAGAGTTCTTGATATCGGCTGTGGTGGTGGCTTGTTGTCTGAATCTATGGCCAGGCACGGTGCAACAGTGCACGGTGTCGATATGGTAGAGAGAAGTATAGTGATCGCCAGACAGCATGCGGAGCCAATGTACAATTCACCCAGCTATGAATGTTCCACTGCAGAAGCACTGCTTAAGCGGAACGAGGCATTTGATGTGGTGTTGAATATGGAAGTGGTGGAACACGTAGGTGATCTTGCAGCTTTTATGCATGCATGTAATTCGATAGTTGGAACTGGTGGATTACAGCTTGTATCAACCATTAACAGAAACCCTGTTGCCTGGTTGGTTGCGATCATCGGTGCAGAGTATGTATTGAGGTGGTTGCCTAAAGGTACGCACCAGTACCGCAAGTTGGTGAAGCCTGCGGAGCTTCAGGATTTGCTGACCCAAGACAGGTTTGAGTTGGTTGCAACTACCGGTGTATCTGTCAATCCCTTTAACCGAAAGATGTCACTGAACAATTCACGATTGATCAATTACATGCTGGTAGCAAAGAACACAAAAAGTTAGCACGTCGCTGACTCATTGTTGTTCATTCGACACTATTGTAAGAATCTGTCATCCAGAAATGGTAGTGCAACCGCCAGCACTGCCAGCAGAATGATTTTTTGATCCAGGGTTACGGTGTTCTGTTGAGTGTATAAGTGGTGAGTGTACATACTTTGAAAGACTATGGCCTTGGAGGATTACGCGTTGTGAGCACCTGCCACATCGATTGCCTCTATGTCCAGCGCTTTGAGAATTTCAAGGCGTAGGGTTTCAAAGGCGGGAAATTGTGATTCGTTGTATCCGCTCAGCAAGGCTCGTCTTTCTCCACTTTTGGTGGCTATTTGTAATATCGGTGCATGCCATGTTCTGTGTTCGTTCGATCTTTGCACTCGAATAACATATATTTGCTCTATATCATTTTTACTGTACTTGATGCTACGGCGTGATCGGATCGGGTAGTGGCGCGTGTACAAAGCATGCTTGCTCGCGTGAATGCTGGTGCCGTTTGTCATTTGCAAAACTGCCTTGCAAAGTAGTGCCAGACCGACCAGTACAGGCAGTATGGGTACTGGAAATGCTGCCAGAGGATCTGTCAGGATTGTAGCGCCATCCATGGTAACTAACGCCATGCCTATCCAAATGAGTGCAAACACAATCAGAAACCATGTGCTGCGCCTTTTCCATTTCCAGCTAATGATGATCTCATCCCCGGTTTTTTTGATGTCATATTTTTCCGGCAGAGATCGTAACGGGGCAGGCTTTGCCTTGGCACCTTTGGCGACATCGAGATACAGCCTGCCGCAATAGTCGCATTTGCTGCCGTGATTTCTTGCAACTCCGCATGACAAACAGAACGCTTCTGCTTCAGTGACCATCTTATCTACCTTCACCTGAATTTGGCTGTGCGATTGACTCCGGGTTTTTAGCCAGAGGGTCTGCCTCTGGGCACAATCGAAGATTATCGCGTCGGGGGCAGATGATATCAAAACACTGCAGCGGGGAATCAGGTTCTGTACAACTGTGGTGCGATTAAGCCCGCGGGTGGCGGTACCTCGTCAGATTGCTGAAAATCTTAGCCTGATGCCGGTAATGTTGGGTTGTGAGGGCCGTTTGTGTTGTATTTCCTCGCGTGCTCTCGACGCCAGCCCGTGGCAGTGTTGATGGCGCTCGTGCGCCTTGCAATAGAAATTTCATCTCCCACGCTTGGACACACGGCCGGGCACACAGGTTATAATTGGTCGACAAACCTTGAATAGATCTCCAACATGACTGCTTACAATGCCTTTTACGGACAATCCGGCGGTGTTACCCCGGTAATTAATGCTTCTGCCGCAGGTGTCATACAAACTGCAAAAAATCACCCGGACCACATTAAGAATGTGTACGTTGGTGAAGATGGTATTGTCGGGGCGCTGACCGAAAATTTAATTGATGCAGGGCTTGAGAGTCCCGAAGACATTGAGGCGCTGAAGCATACACCTGCCGGTGCGTTTGGTTCCTGCCGCTATAAACTGAAGTCATTGGAGGAGCACCGAGTTGAGTACGAGCGTCTGATTGAGGTATTCAGGGCGCATGATATCCGTTATTTTTTTTATAACGGTGGTGGAGATTCGCAGGATACTGCGCACAAGGTGTCGCAACTATCTGAGACCATGAACTATCCGATTACCTGTGTCGGTATTCCTAAAACTATCGACAACGATCTTCCGTTTACCGATTGTTCCCCGGGGTTTGCGTCGGTGGCAAAATATGTCGCGGTATCCATCCTTGAAGCGTCTATGGATGTTGCATCCATGAGCTCAACTTCCACCAAAGTTTTTGTGCTGGAGGTGATGGGGCGCCATGCTGGCTGGATAGCAGCGGCCAGTGGATTGGCCGCCGATGATCGGGATTTTGGTCCGGATATTATTTTGTTTCCGGAAGTGGTTTTTGATGAACCGGCCTTTTTGAAGAAGGTAGACGCCACTGTGAAACGCAAAGGCTTTTGCAGCGTGGTGGTGTCGGAAGGGGTTAAGCGGCCAGATGGTTTGTTCCTTGCCGAATCCGGAGTCAAGGATGCATTTGGGCATGCGCAACTGGGTGGTGCGGCACCCGAAGTAGTCGAGACAATAAAAAGATCAATGGATCTCAAGTGCCACTGGGCGGTGTCTGACTATTTGCAAAGGGCGGCGAGACACATCGGTGCCAGGGCTGATGTGGAGCACGCCTATGCACTCGGCAAGGCGGCGGTAGAGTTTGCGGTGCAAGGTAAGAATGCAGTTATGCCCACGATTGTCAGAACCAGTAATAATCCGTATCAATGGGAGATTGGCAGTGCACCGCTGGCTGATGTTGCGAATATTGAAGAGAAAATGCCGCCCCGTTACATTAGCGACGATGGCTTTTTCATTACCGAGGAGTGTCGTGAATATCTGCAACCGTTGATCGAAGGTGAGGATTATCCACCGTATCGAAATGGCTTGCCGGACTATGTGAAACTTAAAAAGCACAAAGTTGCCAAGCTTACCGGGGTAGATTTTTCTTTGTCTTGATACTCTATTTTTTCGTGTGACCTGATTGCAGGTCACACGGCTTCAATGCTGTTGCCGGGTAGTGATGCATTCACGATACCGCCATCGCATACCACAGTTTCTCCCACCATGTAGTCACCGGCTCTTGCCGCCAGAAAAATAGCTACGCCTGCAATATCTTCAGGTGTTCCTATGCGCTGGAACGGTATGTTCTTGCCAACTTCATCAGCTGTATCCCGAGCCGCTTTGTTCATATCAGACTGAAAAGCACCGGGTGCTATAGCATTAACTTGAATGTTGTCTTTGATTAACTCTGCCGCAAGCCGGCGGGTTAGTTGAATGACTGCAGCTTTAGAGGCCTGATAACTGTAAGTTTGCCACGGATTTATTTTTAAACCGTCTATGGATGCGATATTGATGACTTTAGCGGGTCTTTCAAAACTTGCTGCATTGTTTAGCAATGGGTGAAGTGCCTGAGTCAAAAAAAATAAACCTTTGACATTGATATCCATGGTGCGATCCCAACCGGCTTCTGAGTGAGTTTCAAAGGCCTCTCCCCATGCAGCGCCTGCGTTGTTGACCAGGATATCCAGTGAGTCTTCGCGTTGTTCTATTTGTTTTGCCAGAAACTGACAGCCCTCTACTTTTGATAGATCTGCAGGAATACCGATGACTTTGTCACCGAGTTCAGTGACAGTGGCCGCTATTTGATCCTCCTTTCGGGCACTGATGTAGATGCGTTTACAGCCCGCAGCCAGAAACCCCTGAACGATCATTTTTCCAACGCCGCGTGATCCACCGGTAATCACGGCAGTACGACCCTCGAGATTAAATAGTGAGTTAAGATCCATTGGTATAGTCTTCGTCTTAAAAGTTTGTACATCATAGCAGGAGAGGTTAATTATCGTGGATAGCGCCAAAACCGGATCGGATCTCAAGGGCTTTCGCCACCTTTCCCCTAAGCTGCGGCTGGCTATGATTAAAGATGCGGCTGATCTAACCGAACAGGAAGCCATAGCTCTGAGCGGTGAGGGTGCGTTATCTGATTCCACCGCCAATGGCATGATTGAAAATGTGATCGGTAAGTTTGAACTACCTCTGGGGGTGGCGACCAATTTTATGATCAATGGATGTGATTACTTAATCCCGATGGCCGTAGAAGAGCCGTCTGTTGTGGCGGCAGCATCTTTTATGGCAAAGCTTGCGCGGGATAACGGCGGATTTACCACCAGTAGTACCGCACCGGTGATGCGGGGACAAATACAGCTGTTGAAGGTGAATGACCTTGAGGTGGCGAGCCAATCATTACTGGCAGCGGAGCAGGAGATTGTAACGCTTGCCAATACCCATGATCAGGCTTTACTGGCGTTGGGCGGTGGATGCACAGGCATTGAGGTGCAGTGTTTTCCGGATACATCGGTGGGGCCGATGTTAGTACTGCACTTATTAGTGGATGTACGCGATGCGATGGGTGCTAACACGGTTAACAGTAAAGCGGAGTTGGTCGCACCTCTGTTAGAGCAAATCACTGGTGCTACGGCGCGATTGCGTATCTTGTCTAATCTTGCTGACAGACGACTGGTGTCAGCGTCTGTCAGTGTAAGTTTGTCTTCACTGGCCACAGAATCTTTTAGTGGAAGTGATGTGGCTAACGGTATCGTTGAAGCCTGTGCGTTCGCAGAGATCGATCCCTACCGGGCGGCAACCCATAACAAAGGTATTATGAAC
>CAZQKJ010000085.1:0-11440 GCA_964593315.1 uncultured Granulosicoccaceae bacterium | reverse complement strand
ATAACACTTTGTGTATTTTAAAATAAGCTTGTCTGTGAATCTGCCTTTTTACCTTGTCGCTTCACGGTCTTTTTACGCGAACCATGTGCTTTTAGCACGGTTTCGCTAGCCTCTTTTCCTTCTGCGCTTTTTCTTATCGCAAAGACCTGATCTTTCATGGCCTTTGATGCCATTTGAAAATCAATAATCGGGGCTGGATAATCACCAAGCGGCTCTGAATCGTGATTAGTAATATCGTCCGCACTAAAGTCAGCCAACTCGGAAATCCACTTTTTGATAAATTGGCAATCCGGGTCCTGATCTATGATTTGTTTGGTTGGGTTGTAGACTCGAATAGTATTGATACCTACGATACCCGCCTGCATTTGAAGTTGGGAGAGATGGATGCCAGGTTCATAGTCAAGAAAAATACGCGCTAGCGGGGGATGTATGGTGCGCCAACTTAAATGAAGTGCGTAAATAGCAAAGCTCACAACCATGGCACGCATGCGAAAGTTTATAAAACCGGTTGCCTGCAGACATCGCATACAGGCGTCGATCAGCGGGAAGCCTGTTTGACCATAAGACCAGGCACGTAGCTTATGGGGATCGTCAATGTACTGTAGGTTTGCATAAGCGGGATTGATGGCAATAAATTCAGTTGCCGGCACTGACTCCAATCGCTGAATAAAGTGATCATGCCAGTGCAATCTGGATGTAAATGCACGCAAACTCTTGCCCCATTGCTTAGCAGAGGCTTGGTTTTGGTCACGATGGTATTGTTGTGCCCGGGCCGTGGCTTTAAAAACCGTGCGCAGGCTTATCGTGCCCCAGGCAAGGTGAACGCTTAGCCGCGAGCCACGTTCAAACGCCGTGTTAGGAGATGATATACCACCGGAGTACCCTTCACCGCGCTCATATAAAAAGGATCGCAGATCAGCACGCGCCTGCGTTTCAGTGACTGTCTGCAGCTGATCAAATTGTACAAGCGACACACTGCTCCGGTCATAAAAAGAGGTGTGATCCGGAATAGTCTGATTCTCACAAACCGCTCGAATATCGGCTGGAATAGAAACGCGGTCCGGCGCGGGCAGGACGGGCGGATCAATTAGCCTTTGCTTAACAACAGCCTGGCGCACATCTCGGTCTTGCATACGTCGTATGACGCCTGTTTGAGGAATTTCAGTCCATGATATTTCCCTGATCTGACACCAGTGCGCGAGTGATTTGTCACGCTGGTAAGTCCAGTCGTTACCGGTTTCTTCATGGCTGTAAATGGCCTCGAATAGCGTGTGCTCATGGAATTTCGACAGCACATCTTCTACGCTGCCACTCTCGATGTAAACATCACTTTTAATTGCTCTCAGGCGCTCACGCAAATTACCAAGCGCTTGATGCCAGGCATGCACATGCATTGCCGAGTAGTCCGGTTGCGCAATTAAATCCGGCTCAAAAACAAATACCGGGATAACCTCAGAGTATGATTCGAGTGCTGTGGTCAGCGCTTCATTGTCGTGTAAACGAAAATCACGCTTTATCCACCAGACAGCCGTTTTCTTATCACCGCCGCTTAACTGCGTTTTACTCTGCAAATCTTCACTCATGAGCTCACTCATTTTGGCGCTGATGAGCACGTGCGTTTCTGTTGTTGCCTGCGGCAACGCTCGCTGCAATACATTATCTGCGGCCATAAGCCGCGTTGCTGCCATTTTTTGCGATTGTGAAACGACCGTTCGCAAACAGGGCATGTCTTTATTTGAGTTTTTAGCTTATCGCTCATTGGTTAAAAATATTCGATGACTTGCATGTGCGTTTCCAAAAATTAGAAAAACTCTTGATGGGATCCGTTGGACTATCGTAGCACCAGTCCCGCGCGTCGCGCTCGCCCGGCCAATGAGCCGTTGCCGGATACTCGCGGGTGAATAATTTCATATGATCCTCACCTGAGGGAAACAACTGATCCCGACTTCCGACAAAGATACCGAGCCCGTCAATAGCATCTGCCCAGTGCTTGATAAACTTCCATCGCAATGGACTTAATGCGAATTCGCGGTGCATGTCGGGATCAATCCACAGTATTCGTTTGCCCTGTCGGGTTCTCTGCCACTGAGGGTCCAGATTCCAGATAGAGTACAGAAACACTGGCTCATCACTGCGATGCAAAGGGTCGACAGTGCTCTCCGGGAACTCATTGGATAACGTTACTTCAGTACGCGTTTCCAACTCAGAGGGCACGACAAAGTCGGCAAGCGCCTCGTAACTCATGTCGAGAAATGTGCCGTGTTGCTCTGCACCACTATAGCGATTCAGGTTCTCCTGATTGGCAATATATTTTCGGTGACTGAACGTGCCGGCTACCCATTGCCAACTCAGACTGTTGCTGGCCAAATCACCGTCAAGCAGATGATAATACAACCAACGCGCAGGCTGGTACCAATGAGTACGGCTTGTGTTGCAGCATACTGCCGCTACCCACATGCGGGCGTGATTGTGCATGTAGCCGGTATTTGCAAGCTCTACCAGACACTTATCTATTGTCTCGATACCAGTGCGAGCTTCTGCAATTGCCACAGGTAGCCGGTCGCTGCACACGGGTTCCTGCGTACGTTTTAAATCACCGAATATATTACTACCGTTGACTTGCCAAACCCTGTGAAAATACTCGCGCCACGCTAATTCCGCGAGAAATTTTTCCGCATCACTGATGTTGTATTTTTCAAGTAGCACGTTCGCTACTTTTTCAGTACTAATAATGCCGTGAGTAATATACGGGCTCAGACCGGTGACAGACCCGTTTAGATAATTTCGGGTACGTGCATAGACCACCGGGTCAATGCCAGTGATTCGTTCGTGCAGCGTTTTATGATCGACAAGAAAATTCGTTAACATAGTAGAATAAAATGTTCACACCACATTTTGACATCATGCCCAGATGAAAGCACTGCTAATTTTTCCACATCAGTTATTTGAACAACATCCGGGTTTCGCATCAAAGCCTGATCTGGTTGTGCTCTCTGAAGATCCGTTATTCTTTGCAGATAAGCGCTATACCGTAAACTTCCATCAGCAAAAACTAATGTTGCACCGCGCCAGTATGCAACACTTCGCAGACACCTTGAGATCTCAAGACCACCAGGTGCAATATTTCGAGGCAGCAGGCAACAACTCCAACTTGAACTCTGTGGTGAACTCTCTTGCCGCACAGGGTGTTACCACTGTTTCTGTATCTGATGTTGCAGATTTCGTACTGGCACGAAGACTTGAGTCAGCCTGCACCGAATCAAACATCAGTTTAATCTGGCTGGCTTCTCCCGGCTTTATCAATACAACTGAGGAGAACAGGACTTACAGAGAGGGGAAAAAACGTTGGTTCATGGCTGATTTTTATAAATGGCAACGGCAAAGATTAACTATTTTAATTGACGACAATAACAAACCGGTCGGTGAGAAATGGAGCTTCGATGATGAAAACCGGAAGAAGTTACCCAGGAAAAAACTGGCTGAGGTGCCACTGCTCTCTTTTGCACCGCAAGGTGTGCATTCAAAAGAGGCGAAACAGTACGTAAGCAAACATTTCCCACACGCACCGGGCAACAACAGAGATTTACTTTATCCGACGACACATTCCGATGCTCAGGCATGGCTGCATGAGTTTCTGCACTCACGATTTGCCCAATTCGGCCCGTACGAAGATGCCATCGTTGAGGACGAAAACTGGCTTTATCACAGTGTGTTGACGCCTATGCTCAATACGGGTTTGCTAACCCCCTCACAAGTGATAAAACAAGCACTGGAGTACTCCACAGAGTTCAATCTGCCACTGGCAAGCGTCGAAGGGTTTGTTCGACAGGTAATCGGTTGGCGGGAATTTATGCGGGCTACCTATGTCGATCTCAGTGTGCCGATGAGAACCACTAACCATTGGCAACATCACCACAAAATGTCGGATGCTTTTTATTCAGGCACAACCGGCATCCTGCCAATAGACAATGTCATCAAACGGGTATTGGATACCGGATATTGCCATCATATAGAACGCCTGATGGTGCTTGGCGGATTCATGTTCTTGTGCGAGATAGACCCGGATGAAATTTACCTTTGGTTTATGGAATTATTTATCGACAGCTATGATTGGGTGATGGTGCCGAATGCATACGCCATGAGTCAGAATGCTGATGGCGGTTTGATAACCACCAAACCCTACTTTTCAGGTTCAAATTATATTCTAAAGATGAGTCATTACCCGAAGGGAGATTGGTGCGATATATGGGATGCCCTATACTGGCGCTGGATTTTTAAGCACGCAGACAGCTTACGCAAAAACCCTCGCTGGGCAATGATGGTGCGTAACGCTGAAAAGATGGATCTGGAGCGAAAGGAACGGCTCCTCACGGCAGCAGATAATTACCTGCTTCGCATACACAAGCAGTAGGTATCTCATGTATTCCACTTGCAATACTTGAGAACTTTTGCCTCTAAAAATTTGACAGTTCTACTTAGTGCCTATCCAGAAACAGGGGCGTAGCGAGGATCACTCAGTACCGGGAAAGTGAGGCGCAAAAAAACACAGCAATGTTCTGAAGTGGAAGCCATTGCCTTATCACGACTGAAAATCTCAAAGCGACGACCACTTGCAATCAGGCTGGTACTTCTGCTGTACTAAGGTATGCAGGATCACGACTTTCTATCATCGCTACCACAGGGTTGCAACGAGCTTTCAAGACTGCTTGCACTCTGCGAGCAGCATCTGACCGGTATTGTCAGCGTACAAGGCTACGAATACACCTCTTGCTACCTGTGGCACGACCGCCCGCTATACGATTCATTTGGCGATACAATAAAAGTGCTCTCCGGTGACACCATTTATCTGAATGAAAAGTCTCTATCCCTGAACGGTGATTTGTTTCACGAGCTCGGCCACGTGGTGGCAAGAAAGTTCAACCTGGTGGGTCACTCTGAGAATAGCTACCAGGGAACATGGGAAAACAACAATGCAAAACTGATAGCTCAGGTTGCCCAACAGCGACACTGGAGCCAATACCTGAATCTGTTCTCACTCAACCACGATGACTTCAAAGCCAATGCAGCCAGCGAACTTTGGGCGGAACTGTTCATGCTGTGGCACCTGTACCCTGACCAGAGTGAGACTGAACTCATCAGGACCACCATGCGCACGCTCAACCACCAACAATGCAGTGCTGACGCCTGTGGTGCGATCCGGAAGCTCGCAGCAGCACTACGACTAACAAGTTGAAATGGGGCTAAAGGCTGCACTACCTTACTTACCGCTACGCATCCCTAACCCCCTCATTCGCTTTCAAATTGGCGAACGCAACACACTTAGTCTCAAATACAAGAGCTTACGTGACATCAAGTGACGCCAATGAGCCATAAGGTGACACTACGCACCAGTACCATTGCCACTGGCTAATTTGCTCGTAGCAGAAGTAAAGCATGAAAATACTTATCGCAGACAGTTTTCCGCCAGATCATCAGCAGAGCCTGAAAGACCTTGGGCATGAACTGACCATTCAACCGGACCTTGATGTCAACAGCTTGCCATCGGCCATCGCCGATAACGAAATTCTGATTGTGCGCAGTACCGAAGTCACGGCAGACACGCTCGGATCTGCCAAACATCTGAAACTGGTCATTCGCGCAGGTGCGGGCACCAACACAATAGACAAACCAAAAGCTGCTGAACTCGGCATCAAGGTTTGTAATGTACCCGGGGCAAACTCAGTGGCAGTCGCTGAGCTTGTCATGGGACTCATTATTTCCATTGACCGCAACATCCCTGATAACGTCACCGACCTGAACAATGAGGTCTGGAATAAGAAAAAGTTCTCCAGTGCACGTGGTTTGTTCGGTCAGAAGCTCGGCATTCTTGGACTAGGGTCCATCGGTTTTGCTGTTGCTGAACGCGCCAGAGCCTTCGGTATGGAGGTATTTGCACTGGCTAAAACCGACCGCAATGCAGAAACTGAAAAGAGAATCACAGCAACCGGGATCACCCAACTTGACACACTAGACGAACTCCTCGCGCAAAGTGACATTGTTACGCTGCATCTACCCTCTACAAAAGAGACCAAAAATCTGGTCAGTAAATCATTTCTAGACAAAATGAAAGACGGCGCCACGCTAATCAACACCGCCAGAGGAGACCTGATAGACGACACTGCTTTACTAGAAGCGATTAACTCAAAGGGCATACGCGCCGGCCTTGACGTGTACAATAACGAGCCCGGCACCGGTAATGGCAAATTTGTCTCAGATATTGCATGCCACCCGAGTGTATGTGGAACGCACCATATTGGTGCATCGACGGAACAGGCACAAGTCGCCGTGGCAGACGGCGTACTGGCAGTGATTGCAGCCTTTGAAAAAGGCGAAATTAAGAACTGTGTTAATTAGCGCCCTGGTTCCGGACTCAGACACTTACATATTTTCAAGGCAGCCTAATGACCAATCGTCTCCATAATTTCAGTGCAGGTCCCTGCACACTTCCACTAGAAGTGCTTGAAGAAGCGCAGGCCGAGTTTGTTGACTATCAGGGCGCAGGAATGTCCCTGATAGAAATGAGCCATCGCGGCAAGCACTTTGATGATGTAGCCAACGAAGCCATGGCCCTTTCAATGGAAGTTTTTAAGGTACCCGACGATTTTGCAGCGTTGTTTCTACAGGGTGGCGCACTACTGCAGTTCTCCATGGTGCCAATGAACTTCCTCAGCGCAGGGAAAAAAGGTGCGTATGTAAACTCTGGCACGTGGGCCAAGGGTGCGATCACCGATGGCAAAGAGTATGGCGAGGTCTACACCGCTTGGGATGGAGCAGAGAACAACTACACGCGTATGCCATCGCCTGACGAAATCAAGATACAAGACAACACACGCTATTTGCATATCACCACCAATGAAACTATTGGCGGTATCCGCTTTGCAGAATGGCCTGAGACTGAGGTGCCACTGATAGCCGATATGTCATCTGAGTACATGGCGCGTCCGCTACCCTGGGATAAGTTCGATCTGGTCTACGGCGGCGCTCAAAAAAATCTCGGCCCCGCCGGTATGGCTGTGGTGTTCGTGCGTAAATCCATACTCGAAGGACTGAACCAGAATATGGGTCGCTATCTGCGTTACGACATTCAGGAATCCAAAGGCTCAATGTTTAATACGCCACCGGTATTCCCGATCTACATGTATGGCAAGGTCCTGAAATGGATGAAGGCTCAGGGTGGTGTTACTGCCATGGAAACCATAGCAGCTGAGAAAGCCAGCATGGTCTACAGTGCAATAGATAACAGTGATAGCTATTACAACTGCCCGGTAGAGGAGAAATCCCGATCACATATGAACGTTGTGTTTAGATTGCCGAGCGAAGAGCTGGAGCAACAGTTCATTACAGAAGCTTCTGGAAAGGGACTGATGAACCTCAAAGGACATCGGTCCGTCGGTGGTTGCCGAGCGAGTATTTACAACGCATTGCCTAAACACAGTGTTCAGGCCTTAACTGATTTTATGCAGAGTTTTCAGTCCCAAAACTCCGCCTGACAAGTGCTTGCAAGCTATGCCGAAAATAAAACCGTTTGACGGATATCTGGTCACATCCGACCGGGCTAAACAGGTAGTATCCCCCGCCTACGATTCGGTAACAGCAGAACAACGGCGCAAGTTTGCGGGTGATAATCCCGCAAACTTTATCAACACCATGCGCCTGCAGGATGACTACCCGGAGGAATCACGTCCCACACAAGATCAGTTGCTGGCAACTAATAAAGAGACTTTGCAGCGCTTGCTCAAAGACGGATCCTTCGCGCCGTTTGATAACCCGAGCATGTTCATTTATCAGCTCGGCAACGATGTTCACTCGCAAACCGGATTGATCTGTGAGGTTGCGGTAGAGGAATATGAAGACGGTGCTCTTCGCAAGCATGAGAACACACACGCGACCAAAGAAGATCTCCTGGCGCGATATCAGGAGGTCGTCGGCGCATCATCCAGCCCCATCTGCCTGACTTATCCGCGCAGCACCGAAATCGACGCGCTGATAGCAACGTTGGCAGAAAACCCGCCTCATCTCAACTTCACAACCGATGACGGAGAATTTCAAAGAGTGTGGGCGATTACTGACACAGAAACCATCAATCAGTTGCGCTCACATTTTATTCAGGTGGAGGCAACCTATCTCACAGACGGCCATCACCGCGCCGCCTCTGGCCAACGGTATGCTGAAATAATGCGTGCAAAAACCGGTAACAACCTCGGTGATGAACCATTCAACCAGCTGCTCATCGCATTATTCCCCGACAACCAGCTGAGCCTGTTGCCATTCCACAGGAGTGTAAAAGATACCAACGGGCTCAGTGCTTCAGAGCTGGTGTCAGCGCTTTGCGCAAACTTCAACGTGGAGAAGCTTGACGGTGCATCAAATTTTCAACCCGCGGAGCACGCCGAATTTGGCATGTTGATGGACAACACCTGGTACCGACTCAGCCTTAAATCTGGTAAAATCGATGCCAGCGACCCGGTTGCATTACTTGACGTGTCCATTTTGCAGAACCTCATTCTTGAACCAATCCTTGGTATACAGGCAATGGGTGACGACGAGCGCCTTGGCTATGTGGCAGGCGTGAGTGGTCACGCGGGAATTCTGGACGCAGTTGCAGATGGCTGGCAGCTCGTATTTGTCTGCTACCCCACTTCAATACGGCAGTTGATGGATGTCGCTGATGCCGATGCACTCATGCCTGCCAAATCGACCTACTTCGATCCTAAACCCAGGTCGGGCATTTTCGTACGATTAAAATAAGGTTAAACGCCACAGAAAACGAGTTTCTCAGTTAAAGTTGCAAAGCGTCCGCACAAGCCCTAAATTAGCGTCATTATTAGGGATCGACTATGACTGACACTACAGCACTACCCGCTAAAACCGCCACCTTGCATCGCATGGTCATGACCAAACATTTCTGTCCGTTTGGCCTGAAAGCCAAGGATCTGCTGGAGCGAAATGGCTATCAGGTTGATGACAACTGGCTACAGGATCGCGCTGCCACCGATGCCTTCAAGGCAGAGCACAATGTCACCAGCACACCGCAAATATTTATCGACGGAAACCGCGTGGGTGGCTATGAAGCGCTTCAGCAGCACCTGGGAATAAAGGTACGACCAAAAGATGCAACCACCTACCGACCCGTTATCGCTATTTTTGCGGTTGCGGCACTCATCGCACTGGCAATCAGCTGGGCGGTGCAGCAATCACTGTTTACAGCACGCACCTTTGAATGGTTTATTGCTGTATCCATGTGCCTGCTTGGCGTCCAGAAGTTGCAGGATATTGAGCGGTTCAGCACCATGTTCCTGAACTACGATCTTCTGGCCCGAAAATTCGTACGCTACGGCTACATTTATCCGTTTGCAGAAACCCTCGCTGGAGTGTTAATGATCGCCGGCGCACTGACATGGCTCGCAGCACCGGTTGCGTTGGTCATTGGAGCAATTGGAGCAGTATCAGTATTCAAGGCCGTGTATATAGATAAGCGTGAACTAAAATGTGCCTGTGTCGGCGGCAGCAGCCAGGTACCGCTCGGCTTTGTATCTTTAACCGAGAATGTCATGATGGTATGTATGGCGCTCTGGATGCTCGCAACTCACGTTTTTTAAATTCGCCTACAAACACCACAGCAAAAAATTCTTTTACCCATTCACTCGATCACAACTCAATGACCCCTGATGCGCTGCTTTTCGATCTCGATGGTTTACTGCTGGATACAGAAGTACTTTCAAAACGCGCTTTCGAACACGCGACCGAGCTTTATGAACTCGGTGATCAGACCGATTTTTTTCTATCACTTGTCGGTACCAATGAGCAGCATCACAACGCCCGAATCGATGACGTATTCGGAGACAAAATTGATCCGATAGCATTTCGCAGCAACTGGAACCAGCGCTTCAAGCAGATGATCAATGAGAAACCGGTGCCGCTTTTGCCCGGTGTAAAAGAGACACTGGAATACGCCAACAATGCGAATATCAAATGCGCCGTGGCAACTTCTTCAACTACGACTGCCGGTGAAAAGAAGATCGCAGATGCCGGTATTCGAGACTACTTTCTGACCATTACTTGTGGTGATCAGGTAGCGATAAGTAAACCTCACCCGGAAATATTTGAAAAAGCCGGCGCTTCAGTCAATGCCGATATGTCACGCTCGGTAGGTCTTGAGGACTCGGCAAACGGTGTGCGTGCAGCTCACGGTGCAGGTCTCTATGTTATACAAGTACCCAATTTGGTCCCTCCCACAGAAGAATTACTGTCTCTGGGCCACCATGTTTGTGACAGTATGTACGATGTACTTGAGCTGCTAAAGAACGATGCGCTGCAGTTCTAGCCAGGGCACAGGCCATCAAACGGGAAAGCTCGCAGGCCAACTTATGCACAAAAGAAAAACGCCTGCCCCTTCTGTGATGGTATATCAGACTCACATCATCGCTAGAGATTCCTACCAGAGACAGAACCTTGAATTATTGCCCTGACTGCGGCAGCAAGACCAGCACCCGGATCCCACCGGGTGATAATCGCGAGCGGCAGGTTTGCGGCTCCTGTAACACTATTCACTACCATAATCCAAATAATGTCTGCGGTTGTATTCTCGAGTGGCAAGGTAAAGTACTGTTATGTAAACGCGCTATTGAGCCACGTCCTGGCTACTGGACATTGCCCGCGGGCTTTATGGAGAACAACGAAACCACTATGGAAGGTGCTGCACGTGAAGCTTTTGAAGAAGCCAATGCGGTTGCTGTAAATCTTAAACTGTTTGGCTTATACAATCTGCCGAGGATCAGCCAGGTTTATGTCATGTTTCACGGAAAATTAAAAGATGGCTCCATGAGCGCCGGCGAAGAATCGCTCGAAGTCGGGCTATTCTCTGAAAAAGAAATTCCATGGAGTGAACTGGCGTTCCCGGTGGTAACAGAAAGCCTGCAACGATACTTCGAACATCACCCGGACCACCCGGTGCATGTTGCAGATATAAAAGGTCGCCCCGGATCAGACATAGAAGTGTTGCGTTACTAAACACCACCAGCCCTTTGCTAAAGAACTATCCAAACAACGGTTCGAACTACCATATCGGCTTACCTGCCTGGGCGTTTGCAGGCTGGACAAACAAGTACTTCAGCCCTGAAACTGACTTCGGCAACGGAAAAACCAGCTCATCTACCCTTAGAAGTTATGCATCGGTATTTAATACAGTAGAAGGCAACACCACGTTTTATCAAATACCGGATGATAAAACCGTGATGAACTGGCTTGAATCTATACAAGACAGGCAATTCAAATTTTGTTTTAAGCTTCCTAAATCGGTTACTCATCAGCATAAACCAAACTTATCAGACCTTGAACTATTTCTACGCCGGATCGAGCCCTTAAGGCCCCACACAGGACCATTCCTGTTGCAGTTTCCATC
>CAZQKJ010000084.1:0-11579 GCA_964593315.1 uncultured Granulosicoccaceae bacterium | reverse complement strand
TGGAGCTACCAATTCGGTAGGTAATTAGAAATGGCGGCAAACTGTCAGGCTAGCCTCGTGGCACCCTTTCAGGGTGAATTCAAAACCACGTTCTAAGAACGTGGATTTTTTTTTCACCAGTTCTTCTGGTGTGGTGTGTCCAACATTGCGTATACCTACCATCACGAAGAACGGCAGCTCTATCTGCAATTTGAAAAATCTCATCAAGGCGATGAGATACGTAGATCATCCCAACACCTTTTTCTTTTAGTGGGTGCAGTGCTCCGAACAAACGTTCAACTTCATCTGCCGGCAGACTGGCAGTGGGTTCATCAAGTACAAGAAAATCACATTCAACAACCAGTGCGCGTGCGATTGCCACCAATGATTTTTCTGTGCGAGTGAGTGATGACACTCGAGTACTGGGATCAAAATCACTGTCCACCATGCGCAGAGCGCGCCGGGCTACATCCTCTGATTTTTTCCATGAAATAAATCCACGGGTTTTAGGAAAGCCAACTGCCAGAGCAATGTTCTCAGCGATACTCATCCATTCAATCAGACCAAGATCCTGGTGGATGAATGCGACCTGTGGCCCCGAGTCCGATGCGCCAGGCTGATGGGAGTAGTCTGCACCGTCCAGCAAAACGCGTCCCTCATCGGGCGAATGCAGGCCGCCCAGGGTTTTGATCAGTGTGGATTTGCCCGCACCGTTTTCTCCCAAAAGTGCAACGATCTCGCCGCGTTCAACGTGCAGTGAAACCTCTTGCCCGCGGCCCCCAGCACCAGGTCTGAAGACAAGAATTCCGGCTTATCTTAATGAGCATGTCCTACAATCATAAAAATCACTCTATAATGTGTTTCTTAAGTTTGTTTGGTGCTCCCTTATGGAAGGTCTCAAGCTGTAGACGCGAATATCGTATCTTTGGGCTGTAATTTGCATTTGAAGGCCGCCACAGACAAACATATAACGATATAAAGATATCTTTATTATTGCTTGCCCTTTATAATTCACCGTTTACCGCAGATCGTTAGCGGGCTGATAGTGTGCCTGGCGATAACAACTACTACCGAGCAGAGATTGATCTTTCATGACTAAGGAATACATTTTTACCTCTGAATCTGTGTCCGAGGGACATCCGGACAAGATGTCCGACCAGGTGTCTGATGCTGTACTGGACGCAATTCTGGCTGAGGACAAGCATGCTCGCGTAGCTTGCGAAACCGTTTTTAAAACGGGGCTGGCTATGATCGCCGGTGAGATTACCACTACCGCCAAACCTGACTACGAACAAGTTATCCGCAACACCATTCGGGAAATTGGCTACACAGACTCTGCGATGGGTTTTGATTGTGATACCTGCGCTGTGATGACAGCGATTGGTGTCCAGTCTCCAGACATTAACCAGGGTGTTGATCGTGCGCGACCTGAAGATCAGGGTGCAGGTGATCAGGGCTTGATGTTCGGTTATGCAACCAATGAAACTGATGTGTTGATGCCAGCACCAATCACCTACGCACACCTGTTGGTAGAGAAACATGCCAACTATCGTCGTGCCGGTGCTGACTGGTTGCGCCCGGATGCAAAGAGCCAGGTAAGCTTTAAATACACGGATGGCAAGATTGCAGGCATTGATGCGGTGGTTCTTTCCACTCAACACTCTGCTGAAACCAAGCTGAGTGATTTACAGGAAGCCATCATGGAAGAGGTGATCAAGCCCATCCTTGAGCCTACCGGATGGTTGCACGCTGATACCAAGTTTCATATCAACCCCACCGGTGCATTCGTTGTGGGCGGACCAATGGGTGATGCAGGTCTTACCGGTCGTAAGATCATTGTTGACACCTATGGTGGTGCAGCGCGTCACGGTGGTGGTGCTTTCTCTGGTAAAGATCCATCCAAGGTGGATCGCTCTGCAGCGTATGCGGGTCGTTACGTCGCCAAGAACATTGTGGCCGCGGGTCTTGCAGATCGCTGTGAGATTCAGATCTCTTACGCCATCGGTGTCGCTGAACCTACTTCAATCATGGTAGAGACGTTCGGTACCGGCAAAATAGACGATGAAAAAATCACAGCGCTGGTTCGCGAGCACTTTGATCTGCGACCTTACGGAATTTTGACTATGCTTGATCTGTTGAATGCCGACCAAATCAAATACAGAAAGACCGCGGCATATGGCCACTTCGGACGTGAGAACGAGGGTTTTACCTGGGAAAACACCGATAAGGCCGAGGCACTTCGCAACGCTTGATGGCAATAGACTCGAACAGCACTAACATAAATTTACAGGATTACACTTAAAATGGCTGCACCAGCAACAGTAAACACACAGGGCGACTACGCTGTCGCCGATATCTCGCTTGCAGAGTGGGGTCACAAAGAAATTCGCGTCGCAGAATCTGAAATGCCAGGTCTTATGGCTATCCGTGAAGAGTTCAAAGGCAAGAAGCCACTTGAAGGCGCACGTATAGTCGGCTGTTTGCACATGACTATCCAGACTGCAGTGCTGATTGAAACGCTAGTCGATCTTGGCGCTACAGTGCGCTGGTCTTCCTGCAATATCTTTTCTACTCAAGATCACGCAGCTTCTGCCATTGCCGATCAGGGCATTCCGGTTTTTGCATGGAAAGGTGAAACCGATGAAGAGTTCTGGTGGTGTATTGAGCAAACTCTGGAAGGTCCGGACGGCTGGAAACCTAATCTTATTCTTGATGACGGTGGTGATGTCACTCAAATCATCCACGAAAAGTATCCTGAAATGTTGACTGACATTAAAGGCCTTTCAGAAGAAACCACAACCGGTGTTCATCGTCTCTATGAAATGGCTCGCGAAGGCACACTAAAAATTCCTGCGATCAATGTTAATGACTCAGTGACTAAATCCAAGTTCGATAACTTATACGGTTGTCGTGAGTCTCTGCTTGATGGAATCAAGCGTGCAACCGATGTAATGATCGCTGGTAAGATTTGTGTAGTACTGGGTTATGGCGATGTCGGTAAAGGTTGTGCTCAGGCCTTCCGCGGTATGGGTGCGACCATTTGGGTAACCGAGATCGATCCCATCTGTGCACTGCAAGCTGCAATGGAAGGTTATCGTGTAGTCACTATGGATGAAGCAGCATCACAGGGCGATATCTTTGTCACCACTACAGGCAATATCAATGTGATCAACCACGATCACATGGCCGCTATGAAAAACGAAGCCATCGTTTGTAATATCGGACACTTTGATAATGAAATCGATGTTGCCAGTCTTAAGCAATACGAGTGGGATAATATTAAGCCCCAGGTCGATCACGTGATCTTCCCTGATGGCAAGCGCATCACTCTGTTGGCTGAAGGTCGATTGGTTAATCTCGGTTGTGCAACCGGTCACCCGAGCTTTGTGATGTCAGCTTCTTTTACCAATCAGGTGTTGGCGCAAATTGAGCTGTGGGAGCGTGCGGAGGAGTATGAGGTAGGTGTCCATGTATTGCCTAAACAACTCGATGAAAAAGTTGCTCGTTTGCACCTTGATAAGATCGGAGCAAACCTGACCGAGATGAACGCGGAGCAGGCCAAGTATCTGGGTCTGCCTGCCGAGGGCCCGTACAAGCCCGGTCATTATCGCTACTAATCACACGCTTCTAGTTACCCGATGCCCCGCACACTGGCCTGCGGGGCCTGACTCAGATGCAAACCCTGAGTCTGGTTTCCGGTCAAAAACCATGGATTTCCGGCAACTTCCCAGGCTCGCTCCAGTCCCAAAGTTGTAACTGTATGAGTTATTGGAACAGAATCGGGAAAACAGGTATGCTCCGCGATCGGGCGCCTGCCCGAAAAAACCACCCTGGAGTTGTGCAAAAACCTGTGAAAAACCGCTAATGCGACCCTCTAAAAATCGACAGAGGGTTTTCGTCAAGACCCACGGCTGTCAGATGAACGAGTACGACTCGGCCAAAATGATAGACGTGCTGGATGAGCGCTTCGGTGTCGATGTCACCGAAGATCCCGAAGACGCCGATATCCTGCTGGTAAACACCTGCTCGATCCGTGAAAAAGCACAAGAGAAAGTGTTCTCTCAATTGGGGCGTTGGCGCCCGTTTAAAGAGAAGCGCGATGATGTGTTGATTGCGGTGGCCGGGTGTGTCGCAAGCCAGGAGGGTGAGGCCTTACAGCAGCGTGCGCCTTACGTTGATCTGGTGGTAGGCCCGCAAACGATTCATCGACTTGCAGACATGGTTGAAACGACGCGTCGCGAGAAACGACCGCTAGTGGATGTCAGCTTCCCCGCAATCGAAAAGTTTGACCAGTTGCCTGAGCCTCGTATGGAGGGCCCGACAGCGTTTGTATCGATCATGGAAGGTTGCAGTAAGTACTGCAGTTTTTGTGTTGTACCTTACACACGCGGGGAGGAAATCTCACGACCGTTTGATGATGTGATTGCAGAGGTTGTATCACTGGCAGAGCAGGGTGTGCGTGAAGTCAATCTGCTGGGTCAGAATGTAAATGGTTATCGCGGTCAAATGGAGAATGAAGAAAACGGAGAAGAGGAGATTTGCGATCTTGCCTTGTTAATCTCGGTAGTGGCCGCAATCGATGGTATTGAACGGATTCGTTTTACGACATCACACCCGATTGAATTTGGTGATCGTTTAATACAAGCGTATGCAGAGGTGCCAGAACTTGCATCTTATCTGCACCTGCCTGTGCAGTCCGGATCAGACCGCATACTTGCGGCTATGAAACGGGGTCATACCGCGATTGAATATAAGTCTAAGTTGCGCCAGTTGAAACAGGCTCGACCCGGCATATCTTTGTCCTCCGATTTTATTATTGGATTCCCTGGTGAGACCGATGCAGATTTTGATCAGACCATGTCACTGATAAAAGATATTGGCTTTGATCAGTCATTTAGTTTTATCTACAGTGCGCGCCCGGGTACACCGGCCGCATCTCTTGAAGATACAACGCCCGCTGATGTTAAAAAACAGCGTCTGGCATTTTTGCAGAAAACCATCAACGAGCAGGCTCGTGCTATCAGTGAGTCAATGGTCGGCAGCGTACAACGCATTCTGGTAGAGCGCCCGTCTACCCGGGATGAAAATGAGCTCGCCGGGCGCACTGAGAACAATCGTGTGGTTAATTTTTCCGGAGATGCCGGGTTGATTGGCAAGTTTGTTGATGTCACCGTGACAGAAGCAATGCCAAATTCATTGCGTGGAGAATTTTTACAAATAAATGACCCATTGTATTAGTCAAAGACGCGTTAATAATCTGACGCCGCAACAGGACAATCACTAACTTGGCGACTATCGAATTCCAGTTAAGTCCGGATGACAACAAACGTCTGGCAAATTTGTGTGGGCAATTCGACGAGCATTTAAGGCAAATAGAAGGGCGTCTGGATGTTGAGCTGCAAAACCGTGGTGGCAATTTCAAAGTCACTGGTGAAGATGAGCTTGTTCGCAGTGCCTGCAGTGTGCTGCAAAGTTTGTATGCTGCCACTGCCAAAGAAACATTAACGCCCGAAAAAATTCATCTCTATTTGCAGGAGACTAATCTCAACGCCAAAGACGATCAGTCTGAAAGCGAGAGCTCTGCTACCGCAGATATCGTTACTCGTAATGTCCGCATTCGTTGTCGAGGTAAAAACCAACAGGCCTACGTGCAAAGTATTCGCGATTACGATCTGAGTTTTGGTATCGGTCCTGCCGGAACCGGTAAAACTTATCTTGCGGTGGCTTGTGCTGTTGAAGCACTTGAACGTGAGCAGGTACGGCGGTTGGTGCTGGTGCGGCCTGCAGTTGAAGCCGGGGAGCGACTGGGTTTTCTGCCAGGTGATCTTACCCAGAAAGTCGACCCCTACCTGCGTCCCATCTACGATGCTCTCTATGAGTTTCTTGGTTTTGATCGGGTGGCCAAACTGATAGATAAGAATGTTATAGAGGTAGCGCCGCTGGCCTACATGCGTGGCCGTACATTGAATCACTCGTGCGTGATTATGGATGAGGCGCAAAACACCACGGTTGAACAAATGAAAATGTTCTTAACCAGAATTGGCTTTGGTTCCTGTGCGATTGTCACCGGAGATGTCACCCAGATCGATTTACCCAAACATGTGACATCGGGTCTTAAGCATGTTCAAGGTGTACTTGAAGGGGTAGATGGAATCGGCTTTAACGAATTTAAAGCGCGTGATGTGGTGCGTCACCCGTTGGTGCAGCGCATAGTGGGTGCCTACAATAAAGCTGAACGGATCGATCAAAAAAGTGATCGGAATAGCGGCAAGAGCTGACAGCCTAACCATGCCTGTTGTATCAAACGATAAAACATCTGAAGCGCGTCCGGTTGATGGTTCTGCGCCAGACAACATGATTGAGCCGTTGATAGAAGTGCAAAGGGCGCTCAATAACGATTATGGCAGCCCGGATGATGGCGCGATTGTTCAGTGGTGTCAGGTCGCTCTTGAAGACGCAAATTCCATCGACGCCGGTGTGACGATTCGGCTGGTAGAAGCTAATGAAATCCGCGTTACCAATCAACAGTGGCGCGGTAAAGACAAATCTACCAATGTGCTGTCGTTTCCGGCAGATTTTCCTGCCGAGACCGGTGTAAAGTACCTGGGTGATATTATGATTTGCCCGCAAGTGCTGGAGACAGAAAGTCTCGAGCAAGGCAAAGCGCTCGCGGATCACTGGGCGCATATTGTGGTGCATGGTGTTTTGCACTTGTTGGGCTATGATCATGAACAGGATTCAGATGCTCAATCCATGGAGCAGCGGGAGAGGGAAATACTCGCGTCACTTAATATTGCCGATCCCTATAGTACAAACCCTGATCTTTCAGGCGCTGATTCAATGCACAAATGAAACTGTGTGGTCGAAGAGTGAGAGCATCAAATAACCTAACCTGGTGTGAGTTTAATACACCGGAAAAGCTAGAGGATTAAGACAACCGATGGCCAATGAGCCTGAACCCCCGAAGTCACTGGTAGAGCGCATTCGCCATGCTATTAATGGTGATGATGAACCGCGTGATGTTGAAGAATTAAAAACACTGCTGCGTGAGGCAGCCGGGCGAGATATTGTCAGTGATGACACTATGCACATGCTCGATGGTGTGTTCGATGTTGCCGCCATGCGGGTACGTGACATCATGATTCCGCGCGCCCAGATGGTAGTGGTGGAGATAGACGAGCAGCTCGATGAGTTGCTGCCGACTATCATTGAAAGTGGTCACTCGCGCTTTCCTGTCATCGGTGACAGCCGTGATGAAGTCGTTGGTGTGTTGCTGGCTAAAGATCTGTTGCGATTTACGGCGTCCAGCGAGAAAGAGCCGTTCAGTCTGCAAGCACTGATACGCGAGCCGGTGTTTACTCCGGAGAGTAAGCAGCTCAACGTGTTGCTGACCGAGTTTCGTGCCAATCATAATCACATGGCCATTGTTGTTGATGAGTACGGCGGGGTGGCAGGATTGGTCACTATTGAAGATGTACTGGAAGAGATCGTCGGTGAGATCGATGACGAGCACGATGCCGAAGAGGGTGCCAATATTCGCAAGGGTGAAGACAGTGTCTACACCATAAAAGCCCTGACTCCAATAGAAGAGTTCAACGAAGAGCTCGACGCAAACCTGCCCGATGATGAATTCGATACTATCGGTGGTCTGGTTATGCAGCAGATCGGTCATATGCCACACCCGGGTGAGCAAACCCGTATTGACCGATTTCTTATAAAGGTGCTGTCAGCGGAGTCCAGACGCATACATACTTTGCAGGTCATAGCCGAAGATGCACCTGCCGCATAGCCCGGGTCAGTAGTCACTCGGTAGCGTCGTTACGTTTCTATTTGGCTCAACCCCGTGCGCCAAAAATTCACCGTAATTACCCGTCTTTGCGCGATATGTTTTCCCTCTCGAGTTACCGGTATACTGGCGTTGTAGTAGCGTCGGCTGCTTCATAGTTGAGGGTGTTTTGCAAAATACTTCTGCTTTATCCGCTAACAAGTGGCTGATCCCGATTATCAGTCTGCTGTGTGGTGCCACGTCAGTGCTGGCTTTTGCGCCGTTTGGCTGGTGGTTGATATTGCCTGTTGCGCTGGCTGTTTTTTTCACGGTGCTGTATCACGCTAACACCACTGCTCGCAGTTTTGCTGCCGGGTATTTTTTTGGTGTCGGTTTATTCGGCGCGGGTATCTACTGGATCTACTTTAGTCTGCATCTCTTTGGTGGCGCGATAGAGGTTCTTGCCGGGCTGGGTACGCTGCTATTTGTACTGCTAATGGCCTTGTATCCGGCTTGCTTTGCCGCTCTGTCGCACCGATTGGGTAAGCACCATTATTGGTTCTTTCTAACAGCACCGGCGCTGTGGCTGTTAATTGAGTGGTTGCGCAGCTGGTTTTTGACCGGGTTTCCGTGGCTCACAGTTGGCTACTCAACACTCGAATCCCCGTTTGCGGGATACGCTCCCGTGGGTGGTGTATTTCTGATCTCTTTGGTTCTGGCTTTGTGCAGCGGCTTGCTTGCATGGTGCGCTTGCAAGCGCACACTGTGGTCGGTTACTGCCGCTGTCATTGGCATTGCTTTGTTGGTGGCGGGCGGCGCCTGGTTAAAGACAATCGAGTGGACCACACCGGTTGCTGATCGCACGGTTGATGTGACCATGGTGCAGGGCAATATTGCACAGGAGCTTAAGTTTCAGCCCAACCTGATCGATGACTCCATTGAACTGTATTCATCACTGAGTGAAACAGGGGCCGAGCTTGTGATCTGGCCAGAGAGTGCTGTGCCTGCGTTGTTTTCAGATATGCCAGAGTGGGAAGTAGAATTTGCCAACCGTATGCAGGCCAATGGCACTTCAGTGATTACCGGTGGCTTTACCAGCAACGCAGACTACACAGAGTTCTACAACGCAATCAAAGTTTTGAACGGTACTGAAGATCAGGTTTATGCCAAGCGGCATCTGGTGCCGTTTGGTGAATACACACCGTTCAGAGATCTGATCACAATGCTATCTGAGCTTATTACAATACCCATGTCTGATCTAACTCCGGCTTCCGGTCCTGTAAGTCCGATAACGGTAAACGGGGTGCACTATGGCATGTCGATCTGCTATGAAGATGCGTTCGGCACCGAGATGCGTGAGCAATTTCCCAAGGCCAATGTTCTGATTAATGTCAGTAACGATGCATGGTTTGGGGATTCTACTGCGCCCCATCAGCATCAGGAAATCGCCGCCATGCGCTCTCTTGAGTTCGGGCGACCGATGCTACGGGTGACAAATACCGGCATCACATCACTGATTGATTATCGCGGTAAGATTAACGCTACCGGCGCTCAGTTTGAACCGGTTGCCATTGATGTAGTGGTGACACCAAGGCAGGGTAGTACTCCGTATGTAACGGTAGGTGACTGGCTTGCCGTGGCCCTGGCTATAGTAATGCTCCTGGCTGGCTGGATAATGCATCGCAGAACAAAAACAGAAGCAACAACATGACGCTCACCGGAAACTGGTCTTACCCGACTGCCATACGTTTTGGCGCTGGCCGCATCAGTGAACTGGCAGATGCTTGTCGTGCTGCGGGTATCTCCAAACCATTGTTGGTGACTGACCGTGGATTGGCTGAATTAGATATCACACAAACCACACTCGATAGTCTGCAATCAGCTGGTTTGGGCCGAGGCTTGTTTAGCGATGTCGACCCCAACCCGAATGATCTTAACGCGGCCGAAGGGGTGAGAGTTTATCGTGAAGGTAGTTACGATGGCGTGGTGGCTTTTGGGGGTGGTTCAGGGCTTGATCTTGGAAAGGTCATTGCCTTTATGGCAGGACAAAAGCGGCCTTTGTGGGACTTTGAAGACATTGGTGACTGGTGGACTCGCGCAGACGCCGATGCCATCGCACCGGTAGTGGCGGTTCCAACCACCGCGGGTACGGGTTCTGAAGTCGGGCGCGCCAGTGTAATCTCCAATACAGAAAGCGCTGAGAAGAAAATTATTTTCCACCCGAAGATGCTGCCTGCCGTGGTGATCTGTGATCCGGAACTGACCGTCGGTATGCCAAAATTTTTCACGGCCGGTACCGGGCTTGATGCCTTTGCTCACTGCGTAGAAGCGTATTCAAGCCCGCACTATCATCCCATGAGTCAAGGTATTGCGCTTGAGGGTATGCGGCTGGTGGTAGAAAACCTGCCTTTAGCTTACAACAATGCTCACGACATTGATGCAAGGGCGAATATGATGAGCGCTGCCTCAATGGGGGCAACTGCATTTCAAAAAGGCTTAGGCGCTATTCACGCCTTGAGTCATCCGGTTGGTGCGGTGCATCATACCCATCACGGCACCACCAACGCCGTTTGTATGCCATCGGTACTCAGGTTTAATGAGCCTGCAATCCGGGATCGCTTTCAACACGTATCCGACTACCTCGGCATTGCCGGTGGCTTTGACGGGTTCTGCGAGTTTGTTGATCAATTCAATGAATCGTTCGGGATACCAAAAACCCTGGGTGAGTTGGGCGTTGAATCGCCAGACATTGACAAGCTGGTTGATGCCGCTCTGCGAGATCCGAGTGTCGGCGGCAATCCGGTGGAAATGACCAAAGCCAATACCCGAGCCCTGTTTGAGGCGGTGTTGTAGCGCGGCTACTGAGTGATGTTCAAACCGTTTGATCTGCGCACCGTGAATGAATAAAATCGAGCTGAAACAATAAAATCGGTTAAACCGGATTTTGTGAGGACTTCTCAATTGAACATACCAAATGACTTGTTTTACACCGAAACGCATGAGTGGGTACGCCTCAATGATGATGGCACAGTCAGTGTTGGCATCACTGATCACGCGCAGGAACAATTGGGTGATTTGGTTTTCGTAGAAACCCCCGAGATAGATTCAGACGTGTCTGCCAGAGATGCAGTGGCGGTGATTGAATCGGTAAAAGCCGCGTCTGATATCTTTGCGCCAATCAACGGTAAAATACTGGATACCAATCCGGCGCTGGCTGAAGAGCCGGAGCTGGTCAATACCAGTCCCTATGAAGATGGATGGTTATTCAGTATTCAACCAGAGGCTGCCACCGAAGTTGAAGAGCTAATGGATCAGGAAGGCTATGAGGCTTTTGTGGTCTCCGAAACCTGATCGCTCGGGCTAATATAGATAGAGTCTGCTGCGTACCTTGTTCACCGTTAAATTGAGGTGGATGGCAGTAACTAACAGCAATAAACAAAGCCTGCCATTGTTTTCAGGGATCCAAGCCGGTGCATAACGCTCGTTTGCTTGTGACAATGCTGCGCAGTACCAGACCTTAGGAATAAGCAGGTAAAGAATTAGGGTATCCCCTAATTGTGGCGCGAAGGCGCTACGTATAAGGTTATTTCATCAATCCATAGCAGCCATGCGACGAGCAAGGACAGATCGATGAACATGCAAGCCTTACAAAGGTCCATCTCAAGTCATCGATCGGGGACGCTGGACGTTGCCAGAGACAAACGGTTGTCGGGTATATCCGGATCAAGCATTTCCGATCAGGCTTCGCACTATCACGAAAGCGCTACCACTACCTCGCTCGATAGTTATTGCTCCACTCCAGTTAGCCAGCCGATGATCATGATGATGCCGGTGA
>CAZQKJ010000083.1:0-11661 GCA_964593315.1 uncultured Granulosicoccaceae bacterium | reverse complement strand
CGAGTTTCGGGTGGTCGATAGCTCCCAGTACGAAGTGCGCACAGATGATTTTGACTTTGACATAGTGTCTGTTAGATTTAATTTTTTCCCGCCTCCGGGTGCCGAGCTTCGATCCTACTATGGGTCAGAAGCAGCTGATGAGCGCGGTACTGGTAATTACACTGGTATAAAAAACGAAGTAGTTGATGATCTAATCGAGAAGATTGTCGTAGCCCCATCACTTGAAGAACTTAAAGTGATGACACGCGCACTTGACCGGGTGTTGTTGTGGAATGATTACGTGGTAACGCAGTTCTACAATGCTACCTTCCGAATTGCCTACTGGAATCGCTTTGGCAAGCCTGAGAAACAACCCAAGTACGGTGTCGGTTTTTTAAGCTCCTGGTGGGTAGATGAGAGCCTTGATAGCAAGCTGGAGCTTGATCGATAGCTTGCTCTTAAGAGCGCTGTTTGCCGCAATTCCATGTTTGCTTATATTTTACGAAGGCTATTGTTGATCATCCCGACTTTGTTCGGGGTAATGTTGATCAACTTTATTGTTATTCAGTTTGCACCGGGTGGGCCGGTAGAGCAGGTGATCGCTCAGTTGCGTGGCACTGCGACGGATGCGACCTCTGCGTTTTCCGGGCAACAGGGTGATATTCAAACAACTGGCAACAACAGTTCTGGCGGTAGCAATGCTCCCAGTCGTTACCGGGGTGCCCAGGGGCTGGATCCATCCATCATTGCAGAAATAGAACAGCAGTTTGGATTTGATCAGCCGGTGCATAAGCGATTTTTCACCATGATTAAAAACTATGCGGTTTTTGATTTTGGCGACAGTTATTTTCGTGATCAAAGCGTGCTTGATCTGGTGCTGGATAAAATGCCGGTATCGATCAGTCTTGGTTTGTGGACAACACTTTTGGTGTATTTGATATCCATACCGCTTGGTATCAGGAAAGCAGTAGCTGACGGTTCCCGCTTTGATGTCTGGACCAGCGGTACTATTGTGGTCGGCTATGCAATTCCAAGCTTTTTGTTTGCCATCCTTTTGATAATTCTGTTCGCTGGCGGTCGTTATCTGGACTGGTTTCCATTGCGCGGCCTGACCTCCAGTAACTGGAATGAGATGCATTGGGGTGAACGAATAGTGGACTACTTCTGGCACATCACGCTGCCTGTGGTGGCTATGGTGATCAGTGGTTTTGCAAGTTTAACCATGCTCACCAAGAACTCCTTTCTGGATCAGATCAACATGCAGTATGTGCAGACCGCCAGAGCCAAGGGGCTGGGTGAACGCCAGGTGCTCTATGGGCATGTTTTCAGAAACGCGATGTTAATTGTTATTGCAGGTTTTCCCAGTGCCTTTATTGGTATTTTATTTACCGGTTCCGTCTTGATAGAGGTGATTTTTTCTTTGGATGGTCTGGGGTTACTCGGTTGGGAGGCAGTGATCAACAGAGACTACCCGGTTATGTTTGCAACGCTGTACTTCTTTACGCTGATAGGTTTGATCCTGCAATTGGTTGGTGATGTGATGTATCACATCATTGATCCGCGTATCGACTTCGAGAGTCGTAATTTCTGATGGGCCCGTGCTTGTTTACAGCTACTGAATATTCCAGCCGCCTTGTGAAGAATCGGGTTTGATAATGGCGATCAGTCAGCTAAATAAGCGCAGAATCGAGACCTTTAAGCGCAATCGCCGAGGCTACTGGTCACTCTGGATTTTCCTTACGCTGTTTGTTTTGTCGCTCGGTGCCGAACTTATCGCCAACGACAAACCTGTCTTTGTACAATATGACGGCAAAATGCATTTTCCGGTTTTCAAGGTATATCCTGAGACAGTTTTTGGTGGTGATTTTGAAACAGAAGCTGACTACAAGGATGAGTTTGTACAGGAGCTGATTGATGAAAAAGGCTATAGCGTCTGGCCGCCTATCCGTTTTTCCTATGACACGGTAGATTTTGATCTTACTGAGTCAGCACCAACGCCACCTTCAAGGCGGCACTTATTGGGCACCGATGATCAGAGCCGTGATGTGGTGGCAAGAGTGATCTATGGTTTTCGTATTTCGGTATTGTTTGGCCTGTTATTAACACTGTTCAGTACGGTTATCGGTGTGGCTTCCGGAGCTGTGCAGGGCTATTTTGGCGGCTGGCTGGATTTGCTTGCCCAGCGTTTTATAGAAATCTGGCAGGGGCTGCCTGTGTTGTTTTTGTTGATCATCATGTCAAGTGTGATCAAGCCCAGCTTTTTCTCGTTGTTATTTTTAATGACGTTATTCAGCTGGACCGCTCTGGTCGGAGTGGTACGCGCTGAATTTTTACGTGCCAGAAATTTTGAATATGTACGTGCTGCTAAAGCGTTGGGTGTCAGTGATACTACCGTGATGTATCGGCATACCTTACCGAATGCCATGGTCGCCACTGTGACGTTTATGCCTTTTATTTTGAGCGGTTCGGTGACTACTCTTACCGGTCTCGATTTTCTTGGGCTGGGTTTACCGCCCGGCTCTCCGTCATTGGGTGAATTGCTGAAGCAGGGCAGAGATAATTTTCATGCTCCGTGGCTTGGGTTAACCGCATTCTTTACACTTGCGTTTATGTTGAGCTTACTGGTATTTGCAGGTGAAGCATTGCGTGATGCACTGGATCCTCGTAAAACCTTTAGCCAGCCCTCTATCGCATGACCGATCGCACTCGTGACAATCGGCCATTGCTCGACATTCACAACCTGAGTGTATCTTTTGGTCATGGTGCGTCTGCGGTGCGAGCGGTACGCGGTTTATCGCTTACCATTGATCGCGGCGAGACTGTTGCCCTGGTGGGGGAGAGCGGTTCGGGTAAGTCAGTCACTGCACTGTCAGTGATGCAGCTACTGCCGTACCCGTTTGCGCAACATCCTACTGGCAGTATTCTGTACCGAGGTGACGAGCTTGTCGGAGCCGGGCCGTCCTTACTGCGTGCCGTGCGTGGCAATGAAATCAGTATGATTTTTCAGGAGCCAATGACATCGCTCAACCCGTTGCACACAATAGAAAAACAAATTGCCGAGTCCTTAAAGCTGCATAGAAACCTGACCGGTAAAGCCGCACTTGATCGCATCCTTGAGTTACTTGATCTTGTTGGCATCAGGAACGCTCGTGAACGACTGGCAGCGTATCCGCACGAGTTATCCGGTGGTCAGCGTCAACGAGTCATGATTGCTATGGCGCTTGCCAATGAGCCTGATTTATTGATAGCGGATGAGCCAACTACGGCACTGGATGTCACGATTCAGGCGCAGATTCTGGATTTGCTCAAAGATTTACAGTCACGCCTTGGTATGGCGTTAATGCTGATCACTCACGATCTTGGTGTTGTCCGAAAGATGGCTGACACAATCTATGTAATGACAGACGGAGAGGTAGTAGAGCAGGGTACTGCGCTGCAGATTTTTGAGTCACCGCGGCACGCCTATACTAGGCATCTGCTGGAAGCGGAACCCAAACCTAAGGGCGTACGTGATGAACGCGCCACACCGGTGGTGATGCAGGCAAAGGATATAAAAGTCTGGTATCCGGTAAAGAGAGGGTTCTTTGGTCAGGTTAAAAACTATGTGAAGGCCTGCGACGGGGTTGATCTTAAAGTACACGCAGGCAGGACCATAGGTGTTGTGGGTGAGTCCGGATCCGGTAAAACTACCCTGGGCATGTCAATTTTAAAGTTGATCCCTTCGCAGGGTGAAATCTATTTCCACGAGCACCCGATACACCAGTACAACGCATCAAAGATGCGTGATCTCAGGCAACGAATGCAAATAGTCTTTCAGGATCCGTTCGGCAGCCTAAGTCCTCGTATGTCGATACAACAAATTGTTGAGGAAGGCCTAAAGGTTCACAGACGCGAGCTCAGTGAAAGTGAGCGCATCAGGGAAGTGAGCCGAGTAATAGAAGAGGTTGGGCTTGAGCAATCTTCCTTACAGCGTTTTCCGCACGAGTTCTCCGGTGGACAAAGACAGCGGATTGCGATTGCACGTGCGATGGTACTAAAGCCTGAACTGGTAGTTCTTGATGAGCCGACATCGGCACTGGATATGTCGGTGCAGGCGCAAATTGTCGATCTGCTGAGAAGCCTGCAAAACCGTTATCAGCTGGCTTACGTTTTTATCAGCCACGATTTAAAAGTTGTCCGTGCTCTGAGTGATGAAATTATGGTGATGCGTCAGGGCAAGGTGGTCGAGTATGGTGAGGCCGAGCAGATTGTGACCGCGCCCGCTGAAAACTACACCAGGCAGCTGATGTCTGCAGCTTTTGATTTACACGCCTGAAGTCTAAGCCGGTTGCAGAATCTGGTGGTCAAATTTTCGGAGTCAGACGATTGACGGATGCTGTTGGATTGTCGGTAAACAGTGAGATTAGCGATGCTTAAACCGGGTCTGTGCGCGGGTTCCCGGAGCGCCTGCAAGTAGGAATTCTTCCATTGCCTTTGAATGGCGCAATCAGTTGGTCTGGATGCTCGTATTGAGTACTAACAGAAGAACTTTTCCCAGCTACCACTATCTTATACGTCGAAGTTACTCACTCTGAATTCTGCCCATGCTCAGTAGAGGCAAGTCAATCGATATCGATATCCTGAACTCAGGATACCGCTACGCGCTTTCGTTGTGTCCGAATCGCCAGGATGCCGAGGATCTGGTGCACGACGCCTGGATAAGGCTTGATCGGCGCTACGGGAAGATTCCGGCTAAATCGCTTTTGTATACCACTGTCCGAAATCTGTATATCGATCAGTATCGCCGGTCCAGGAAAATTAGATTCAGCGAATTTGAGGACTACTCCTACCTGCCAGAGGTAGCGGCCTCTGAAGGACTGACCTCCGAGGAGATGAATCGCTTCCTGATTCGGTTGAGAGACGTTGAGCGTGAGGCATTGTATCTCTCGATAGTTGAAGGTTACACAGCTGACGAAATTTCGACGATGACTTCGAGCGCCAGAGGTACAGTGTTGAGCCTCATTCATCGATCCAAAATCAAGCTGCGTACCTGGATGGCTGGCGAGAATATTCGTGGCGTTCATGACGTTGATACAGAAACCGCAAGTAATGTAGTTGAGCTCCACGCGGTGGCTGATTCGGGTGATACAAAATGACCAGGAGAACGGAAGGCTCTGATGCTTCACTGGAAAAAGGTGTTGTTGACTACTACCACACACAGCAACTAAGCAGTGACAGGTTGCACGCGATACTGAGTGATACGCAATCGCGCCAGCGCAAGCGCAATATCGGGGTAGCGATTGCCGCGTCCATTGTACTGATGTCCATGATTTTGCTGGTTCATCAGAATATTCTGGTAGCGGATCGAAAAGATGTGGTCTTGCGTGAGGCAGCGCTCAACCATACAAGCAAGATGCGTATGGATGCCGAAGCCGTATCTATAGAAGAGCTGCAAGCGGAGCTTTTGGAGTTACCGTTTAAAATGAAGATCCCGGAGTCTGCTATCTTTAAAGAGCTGGCGCTCGTAGGTGGCAGGTATTGCACGATCAGCGGGAATCTGGCGGCTCACTTAAAACTCAGTAATAAAGAAACCGAACAACAATATAGTTTGTTCCTGACCCCCACTGCAGAAAATCTAGACTCTATGCAAAACACGCGTTCAGAAATTTCAGGTATATCAGTGAAGCTATGGCAAGAAGACGATGTGGTTTACGCTCTGGCCACCAGTGCCGATAAATTGTCGGGTGAATCACTATGAAACTTTGTGGCAATGAATTCTTGAGGCAGGTATCTGTTTTTATAGCCGCGAGTTTAATGAGCGCTCAGGTTTTCGCACTTGAGCTACCTGAGGCCTTGCAGGCGGATCTGCTGGAACGTTATCAAAGCCGCGGTGCGGACTACGAACCCAGAACAGAGCACTTTAAAGAAGACGGCTCCCCCCTGTATATCAACCGGTTGATAAAAGAAGACTCCCCGTATCTTCTTCAGCATGCTCATAATCCGGTTAACTGGTATCCCTGGGGCAAAGAGGCTTTCGATGAAGCCAAAGCACAGGATAAACCGATCTTCCTTTCAATAGGCTATGCGACTTGTCACTGGTGTCATGTGATGGAGCGCGAGAGTTTCGAGAGTGAAGAAATTGCTGATCAGATGAACGAACAGTTTATCGCTATTAAAGTAGATAGAGAGCAGCTGCCAGATGTAGATGCGTTGTATATGATGGGCCTGCAGATTACTACCGGTGGTGGAGGCTGGCCGCTTTCTGCCTTCATAGAAAGTGAAGGAAAGTTGTTTCACGGTGCTACCTACATGCCGCCGGATATTTTTAGTCGTACTATGAATCAGGTAACCAGTATTTGGGCGGAGGATCGAATTAAAATCACCGAGTTTGCAGATTCACTCGCCACGGCCATTGATGACAACAGCAAGCTCGCCAGCAAGGCGGTAGAAGTCGGTATTGCCGATATAGAATCGGCACGTGAGAATTTATTACTCAACTATGACAGCTTTCAAGGTGGCTTTGGTCCTGCGCCCAAGTTCCCGCGTGAGTCGAGTTTGTTTTTTCTGGCAGATTTAGCCAGGCGTGACGGCGATGAGAAAGCGCTAGAGGCACTGGATTTTACCCTGACCCGAATGAGTGCTGGTGGTATCCATGATCAGGTGGGTGGAGGCTTTCATCGATACACAGTTGATGATGACTGGCTGATACCGCACTTTGAGAAAATGCTGTACACCCAGGCGAGCTTACTGCAAGTGTATTTGCAGGCATTTGAGTTGACCGGGAATCAAGAGCATGCTCGCACCGCTGGACGAATAGCAGATTACGTATTGCGTGACATGACATCCCCTGAAGGTGGTTTTTATTCTGCGACAGACGCTGATTCAGAAGGACATGAAGGCACCTACTTCATCTGGGAGCAGGATGAGATTGCAAAAATTCTGAGTGATGCTCACCCGCAGGAAGAAGTGGATTTTGCATTGGAGATATGGGGAGTATCCGAAGCCGGTAATTTCGAGCACAAGAATATATTGCGATTGGAAGACTCACTGATCCATGTGGCAGAGCTTTATGATGTGGATGTACCCACGCTGGTCAACAGATTAAATCAGTATTCCGACACTTTACGTGAATTCAGAGACACACGAATCCCGCCCCTCACTGATCGAAAAATTATCACCGAATGGAACTCCATGATGAGTGTCGCGCTGCTGAAGGCTGGGCGAACACTCAACGAGCCGCGTTATTCCGATGCGGCCTTGAAGACCATCCGGTTTCTACTCGACAACAATCGTCGGGACGATGGCTCTTTGTGGCGAGCCCAGTTTGAAGGCCGTTCCACTACGCCTGCAGCGCAACCGGATTACGCCTACCTGGCACAGGCTCTGGTTGCACTCTATGACGACACCGGTGATGCCGAGTGGCTGACCACCGCGACTGACCTGGTCACGACGATGAACGAGAAGTTCTGGGATCATGAAAATAGCGGCTATTTTATGGGGCAGGTCGATGTGACAGGTGCGGCACTGCCAAGTCGTCCAAAGGATATTTTCGATAATGCAGCCCCAACCGGCAATGCGGTGGCGCTCAAAACTCTGGTCCAGCTGTGGAGCCGTACCGGTGATGATCAATACAAACAGCGAGCTGAATCCCTGGTGGCAGCATTCTCACAATGGCTGGTGGGAGAAGGTGGCGGGTTTGGCTATTTCCTCACGGGTACCAATGATCTGTTAAATGGCGAGATTGGCGCACATCGTTTTGCGGCCAGGGGTAAGGTCAAGGCGACAGTGGTTTCAGCTGACGGTAAGAATGTATGGGTTAGTATTGATATCGCGCCGGGTTGGCACATCAATTCTCAGCAGCCGCTGCAGGATTATTTGATACCGACCAGACTGACTCAGGCAAATGAGAAACCGTTAGCAAAAGTGGATTACCCGGATCCCGTCACGCGAACTTTGGGTTTTCAGCAGTCTGAACTAAACTTATACGAGGGCCAGGTAGAGTTGCAGGGTCAATTGCCGGAGACGGACGCCCCGACTGCCAATATTGAATTGCAACTGCAGGCATGCAGTGATGAAATATGCCTCGCCCCGGAAACACTGTCTTTTGTCGTACCTCTAACCCTACCTAACCTTCCATATTAAAATCAGGATTACATTATGAAGCGACTTTTTCTATCTTTAGCGTTTTTATTCAGCCTCTCTTCAGTAGCGGTTGCTCAGACCGGCTATGAAGAATTGCCGGGTGCGGATACTCGCGGCAGTGCTGAGAGTGTAGAAGTGCTTGAGTACTTCTGGTTTGGGTGCCCGCATTGTTTTCGATTTGAGCCGACAATTAATGAATGGGCTGCTACCAAGCCTGACTACGTTGAATTTGTTCGTGAAGCACCACCGTTGAACCCGGCTTGGGCTCCACATTCACAAGCATTTTATGCGGCGCAATTGCTAGGTATTACAGATCAAATGTTCGATCAGTTTTTTGACGCAATACACAAGGAAAAGAAACGATTGAGTTCCCCCAAGGCTATTTCCAAATGGGTCGGTGGGCTTGGTATTGAAGGCGTCGATGCTAAGAAATTTGAGAAGACCATGAACTCTTTTGCAGTTGATGCGAAAATCCGTCAGGCAATGGAGATGGCTCGACGCGATAAAATCAACAGCGTGCCTAGCGTGGTCATCAATGGTAAGTATAAGACCACCGGTTCAATCGCCGGAAGCAACGAGAAAGTGATCGAAGTGATTCGCGAGCTTAGTGCCAAAGAACACGCAGGCTAATAGCTATGTGAAGTCCCGATGTGGTCATGACCGGCCACTGCAAAACGGGCGCATAATATCCAGAGATGTAAAAAAGAGACCGAGCCTATGCTCGGTCTTTTTTTTTGCATGGCAGTGTGGTTCGCAAAGCAAGTCTCCGGCAGGTGATTAGGTAACTCGTGGTGTGATTGGTTGGTTGCGAACCAGGGTTTTAAATTGTGTTTGAACAGGTGAAAACACCGATGATTCTGCGCCGTTTTGACTAACGGGCGCTTGCTAACTTCCCCGTGCTGAAATAATCTGTGAGAGATGTCCGGAGGAGCCGGATTACCCACTTATTTTATTCGGGATATTTATGATCATATTCAAGAGTACGGTCGTGTCTTCCGCGCTGCTGGCTGTAATGGCTACAGGCATGGCGCATGCTGCTGAGAAAGAACTGACCATGTCACACTGGGCAGGTCCAAACCACGCCATGGCGACCAAGGTACATCCCTGGTTGAACGAGAAATTGTCTGAATGTACAGGGGGCGCGCTGGGTGTAAAGCTTGAAAATGGTCTGGCGCCACCTCCCGCGCAATATGACACCATTCGCGATGGTGTGGCTGATATTGGCTGGATTGTACACGGCTATACCAAAGGTAAATTCCTGACCACTAAGATGATCGAATTACCCGGGCTTTCCGGTAATGCAGAAGATATGTCTGTCGCATTTCAAATGACGCATGAGAAATTCTTTGCCGATGCCAAAGAAGCCAAAGGTGTCGAAGTGCTTTCAAATTTTGTACATGGTCCGGGTGTTGTTAATACCGCAGAGAAAATCACCTCGTATAAAGAACTTGAAGGCAAGAAGATTCGCGTCGGTGGTGGTGTTGCTAACGCTGTTGGATCAGCTCTGGGCGTTGCAGGCGTAAACATGCCGGCACCGGCAGTGTACGAGGCGATCTCATCAGGTGTTGCCGATGGAGTATTTTTTCCACTTGAGACTTTGTATTCGTTCAAAATTAACGAGCTCACCAAGTATTCATTTAAAAACCCTGATGGCATGTACACGACTTCGTTTGCACTGATCCTGAATGCGGATACCTACGACGATCTTCCGGATGATCAAAGAGCGTGTATTGATCAGATGCGTGGTGTTGAAATGTCTCGCACCATTGGCAGGTTCTGGGATGAGGCTGACACAGTCGGTGAAAAAGAGTCTGCCAAGACCGGATCTATTGTGATCGAGGCCAGTGATGAAGAGCGCGCCTACTTTAAGGAGAAGACATCCGGCATTGAGGCTGAAGTGTTGAAAGAAATATCCAGCCGTGGCGTTGATGCTAAGGCGGCGCTTGAGTATATGAAAGCACAGCTAAAGTAGAGTTACATTCAGGTGAAAAGCTTAACCGCTAAAATTGAAAAGCTGACAGATTCTGTCAGCTTTTTTTCTGCCAATCTGGCCGCGATAGTGCTGCTGATGTTGGTGTTGATTACCTGTATAGATGTGATTGGACGCTATTTTTTCAACTCACCTTTAACCGGTACGGTAGAGTTGGTGGAAATATGCATGGGAGCGATTACGTTCTTTTCGTTTCCGATCATGTTTATGCGTCACGATCACATAATCGTTGATCTGATCCCGTACTTTCGCCGCGGCTATCTTGGCTGGATTACTTCTCTTGTGATCCTCGCCGTGACTTTCGTTGTGGCGCTAAAACTTGGTGACAGAGTCTTTGACTACGCAGTCAGAGCATTCGAAGACGGAGACGTGACCGAGTACTTAACCATTCCGCGCTATCCCGTTGTGGGTTTTGTAAGCGCCGCGATTTTTACTGCAGCAGCTATCTCTCTGCTTAGATTTCTAAGCTTGCTTACCAAGCCCGGTCAGAGCATCGAAGATTTGACTGCTGCTGAGTCAATGACAACCGCGCACAACGACAGATAAGCCAGGCTCTATGATCTCATCTCTCCTCGGGTTCGCCGCAGTCCTGGTACTCGCATTCATTCGTGTGCCCCTGGGCATTGCGCTGGGTGTTGTAGGTGTGCTTGGCTTCACCTATGAATCGAGCTTTCGGGCGGCGATGTCGAGTGCCAGTAGATTGGTCATAGATGCCAGTCAGTCGTATGGCTTGTCTGTGGTGCCGCTTTTTATTCTTATGGGGCTGATGGTTGAACGCGGTGGTATGGCAAAAGAGTTGTATCGGGCCGCTTATGTGTTTCTGGGGCATCGTCGTGGTGGGCTGGCCATGTCGACTATCTGTGCCTGTGGAATGTTCTCCGCAATCTGTGGATCCTCGCTTGCCACCGCTGCAACCATGTCAAAAGTGTCCATGCCTGAGATGAGGCGCTACAAGTATCACGACTCACTGGCCTCAGCATCGATTGCTGCGGGCGGAACCCTGGGTATCTTGATTCCGCCCAGCGTCATTCTGGTTATCTACGGACTGATTACCAATGCTTCGGTTGGAAAGCTTTTTATAGCAGGAATTCTACCGGGTCTGGTGGGGGTGCTTTTTTATCTGGCAGCGGTTAAGTACGTTGTGACCCGTAATCCGGATGCCGGTCCTGCGGGTGAAAAGTCTGGCTGGCGTGAGCGCAGTCGGGCATTGATAGACGTGTGGTCCACTCTTGGCCTGTTTGTTTTTGTCATTGGTGGTATCTATGTGGGGGCTTTTACCCCGACCGAAGCCGCGGGTATGGGGGCTGCGGGTGCCATACTCATCGCCGCATTCCGGCGGGTGTTGTCAATTAAAGTGCTAATGGAAGTCACCCGAGAAGCAGCTCTTACTACAGCTAAATTGTTTATTGTGGTGTTCGGTGCGATGATTTTTTCAAACTTCGTTAATCGTGCAGGCTTGCCCGATGCGTTGATTGGCGTGGTACAGAGTTTTGATGTATCACCGCTGGGTGTCATATTCGTTATCCTTGCGATCTATCTGGTGCTCGGTTGCGTTTTTGAATCACTATCAA
>CAZQKJ010000082.1:0-11728 GCA_964593315.1 uncultured Granulosicoccaceae bacterium | reverse complement strand
GCCCATAAAGTACATGAACGTGTTGAGCTCCTCGCTGATGCTACCTGGACAGGTTGGAGCAGCTTTGACGAACTGCGCGTTGAGTACGACAATCCAATTCAGCCAGATACATTTAATACACTGGCCTATGAAGATGTCTGGCGTGTGTCAGGCGGGGTTAATTATGAGTTCAGTGACCGATTGGTTCTAAGAGGTGGTATTGCATTTGATGAAGACCCAACCCCTTCTGCTCAGTTAAGAACGCCGCGTATTCCAGGTAATGATCGCTTCTGGCTTGCAGTGGGTGGCGGTTACAAGATTAATGACCGAATAGGAATCGATGTCGGGTTTGCCCACCTGATGCTTGATGACTCACCCTTAGCAAACGTCAGTGAATCAGCTGGTGGTACAACGACACGTGGCGTGTTTGAAGCTAACGCCAACATACTCAGCGCACAAGTCACTGTGCAATTTGACTAGCACCGGAGTTAACTCATGAATATAAAAATTACTGCACCTCTACTTTTACTTTCTTTCATGGTGCTTGGTGCCTGTTCTGATTCGAGCAACTTTGATTTTGAGCAAGATATCGAAGATGCAGCTAATGCTGTGCCACCGCCGAATCTTCCGTTTCCCAATACGGCGCTTTTTGCAGACTCAGTCGACGGTACATTAAATATCCCGTTGGATGATGACGTTGCCGTGGATGATTTTTCTAATCCACAGGTAGCACTTAACGCTATTGACGGTTTTTCTTTGACTCAGCCATTGAATGCCGGATTCGATTTACCCGAAGGTGCTGTAATTGATCCTGCGTCGGTGGTCCTTGGCGAGTCAGTATTTGTGTATGAGGTAAGCACTACTCCTACTCTGGCTGTAACTGGGATTCTGTCAGAACTGGTCGCAGGTCAGGTTGCCGCCGTAGCCGGAGCTGACTCTGTAGTGGTAGTGCCGCTTGTGCCTTTGCGAGAAAGCTCCACTTATATGGTAGTGATTACTAACGGCGTTACTATTCTCGATGATCCGGCTGGTGCTTCGCCAGAAAACTCTGTTTTCGGGCTTGTGTCCGGTTCTCTTGAACTGACCGGTGCCCTTGCCGGTCTTGAAGGTCTCCGGCAACTGACCAGCGCCATGCTTGCTGCAAGCGCCGGGCAAGGCATCGAATCTTCAGATGTGATCAATGTCTTTACCACCCGAACCCAGTCGATTACAGGGCCTATGGAGGCAGTCAGCAATGCAGCCGCAGCAGGTGGTGCAATCAACATGGCGGCTACCGGTTTAACAACCAATGATGTGAATGAGGCAGCTCCAGGCATTGCCGATGTATTTTTCGGCACGCTTGATGTGCCTTATTATCTGACAGCTCCAACCGGCCCGAATGATCCGGCGGCTATCAGTTCATTCTGGCGAGGACAGGGTGGAGGATTTATCACCGGGTTGAATCCAGCTCCAGTGGCGACATCCGTTCAAACCATACCTGTGCTGATGACCGTGCCGAATGCAGGGTCTGGTCAGGCGATGCCTGCAGCCGGTTGGCCGGTGGCTATCTTTGTACATGGCATCACCAACGATCGCACTTTTATGTTGGCGCTTGCTGATGTGATGGCAGGAGCGGGTTTTGCAGTGATTGCAATTGATCAGGTGATGCACGGTATCACTGATGAATCTAACGGTTTATCTGCAAGTAATTCACCTTTTCCGAATGATGTTGAACGACACTTTGGCATTGACCTGGTTAACAATGAGTCTGGTGCGCCTGGTCCTGATGGTGCAGTCGATTCCAGCGGGACGCATTTTTTCTCACCCGCCCAATTGCTGAACACTCGAGACAATCTCAGGCAGAGTGCAGCTGACCTATTGGTACTCAGTGCGAGCCTTGGCAATGTGGCAGCAGTGCCATTGGATGCCAGTCGGCAGGCACTGATCGGCCACTCTCTTGGTGGTACCACTGCGACAACATTCGCAGCATTCTCCAACAATCTGAGTTCAGTGACACTGGCAATGCCTGCGGCAGGCCTGGTTGAGACCGTTATCGAATCTCCAGCTTTCAGCGGTCCTGTACTCGCGGGACTTTCCGCTGCGGGTATCGAACAGGGCACACCAGAATTTGCAGCGTTTGTAGTGGCAGCGCAAACCGTCGTTGATGCCGCTGACCCAATTAACTTTGCCGCACGTGCTGCTGCTAACAATCCGATTCATATGATTGAATTGATTGATGATCAGGTGGTGCCAAATATCGCCGGTACGCTTGCGGGTACTGAGCCACTGGCAGCGGTGATGGGGCTTAACGGTGTCTCTGCAAATACTTCAGGGTCTGCACTGGTACGATTCATTGCGGGCGATCATGGTTCGATTTTGTCGCCTGCGGCGAGTCCTGAGGCATTTACCGAGATGCAAACTCAGACAGCAACGTTTGCAGCAACCGGTGGTACGCAGATCGTCATTAACGATCCAAGTGTTGTGCAACCCGCGCAGTAGGTTTAGAGAATGGCTGGCAATAACAGGGAATCGGCCGGCTGGGGCTTCAAGTTGTTAGCGATACTGCTAACACTTGCGGCAATAGTCGGCGTGTTTGGTTTTGGTTTTTCCAAAACAGGCAACGAGCTAAGTTCTGTCCTCAGTGCTGCCATACCAGTCGCAGCAGGTTTGATCGGGGCCTATGTGCTCGGCAGCATTGACAAGATCAGTCACAAACGCTGGCATATCTATATAGTGATATTGTTGGCCACGACCGCGTTTCTGTTGTTACGTGCGGGTATTTTCTAAGATTATTCTTCCGGAGCCAACTGCCGGATTTGCAGAGTCTGCAGTGGTAGCAGGCGCGATGTAGCAGACAAGTTATCTTGGGCAAAAAAACGCAGCGTTACCGCTGCGTTTTTCCCAAACTTGACGCTATTCAGATAGTTTAGTTTTCAAGCTTGTCCTGTATTTTCTTGGCACTCTCAAGAATGGCGCTTTTAGCTTTGTCTTTGGTTTGATCGGCTATTTCTCGGGCCTGATCAAGTGCCTCTGACTCTTTAATTTTGGTCGCCATCTCACCAGCTTTGGCCTTTGCGTCTTCGGTTAACTCTGACGCCTTGACTCTTGCATCATCCGCCAGGTCAGCAGCTTTATCTTTGGCTTCATTTGCCAGAACTTTAGCGTCATCAGCTGCCGCTATGGCTTGTTTTTTGGTTTCATCAGCGGTGTCTTTCATTACCGATTTGCTGGATGAAAGAGAGGCTTGCATTAGATCTTTTGAGTCGATCTGTACGCCGTTCATAGTCATAAAGCTCGGTGATGTACGGTAACGCTTGTTAGAGCTGTCTTGCTGGTTATTTTCCTGAGCAAAAGTGCAAACAGACTCGCTATTGGTTCCGTTGTTGGTATACGGCAGTGTGAGTTTCATTTCCCGGCCACCTTTAACTTCTTTCATTTCGCCAAAGCTGGTTTCACCCTGCAGCAGGTTGCCTGTTATCTTCATGCACATATCCAGTTGCGGATTGCCTGTCGGGCTGCATGCTGCGACGGCTAGCGCGGCGGCTATTACCACAGATAGCGTTGTGGCCTTACTTGTAGCTTTAGGTGCGGCTGTAGAAGTGAAATTCATTGTTACTCCGGATAAGAACTAAAAAAAAGCGGAATGCGAAATTTATCATTCAGGCCGCCTTGACGCACTGTCTGTAGTGTTTCTAACCGTAATAAAATCCTTGGTGCTGTATGCTGGTATTCCGGTGCTGGCTTTTTGTCCCGGAACCTACGGTGCTGCAAATCGTGTCTTAGGTTTACACGGCCGGATTGAGCTGCCCTGATTCAATAATCAGGTGTGAGTCTGCAACAGTGTCACAGTCACGCAAATCATGCGTGACCAAAATAATTGCGCAGCGCTCAAAGGTTGCCAGTTGTTTTATTAGAGACAACATGTCTTGCCGTGTCTGCTGGTCCAGTGCGCTAAAAGGTTCGTCGAGCATGATGATTTTCGATTGCCTCAGTAGTGCTCGTGCCAGGGCAACGCGTTGCTGCTGGCCGCCCGACAGCAGGCTTACTTTGGTTCCGGAGTATTCCTTTAACCCCACCGAGTCGAGTATTTTATGGGCGCGGTCCACTTCTTCGCCGTGCTTCGGCACTTTGGGGTTAATGCCGACAACCACGTTATCCAGTGTATTGCGATGTTCAAACAGGTTGTTGCGCTGAAAAACTGTGGTTACCGGTCTTTTGTCAGGTGGTAACGATGTCAGGTTCTGCTCCGACCAGTGGATACTGCCGTTCGCAGGAATCTGAAAGCCCGCTATCAGGTCTAGCAAAGTGGATTTGCCGCTGCCAGATCTACCGCTTATACAGACGATACTGCCTGCCTCAACCTGCATAGAAAAGTTGTATCGAGTGCTATCGCGATGATATTGAAATTCTACTGAATCAAGAATTAGCATGTCGGACGGCGAACAGCTTCGGAATCAACAGGAACACGGATAATATTATGCATAGCATGATCAGCGCGATACCGGCAGCTTCTTCGGTACGATAAGAGCCCATTTTTTGATACAACAGCCAGGGCAGGGTGACAAAGTCCTGGCTGCCGAACAGCGCAATAATACCCAGATCTCCCATAGACATGCAAAATGCAAGGCATGCAATGTAGGCAAGCTCCGGACGCAGTAGTTCGGACTCAACAAGTAACCACCGTGACTTGTGTTTTACACCCAGAGAGAATGCAAGCTTGTCGTAACGGTTTGCTGATTTGACCATCGCCGGTGATAGGGTGGCGACAGCGAATGGCAATACCATCAATACGTTTGAAGTTAGTAGAGCGGCAACTGCCCATAGTAGCTGCCCGCCGCCAATAGTACGTGCCAGCAAAAAGAAACCGAGGCCAAGTACCAGAGAGGGTACTGCAAGATACAGAGTTGAAGAGAAACTCAGCAAGCGCAGTGTGACAGATGCAGCGCGACTTCCGGCCAGTCGCTGGCTTGTGGCCAGTGTCGCATAGGAAATCGACAAGGGTATGCAGGTAGCCAGAACCAGTAGTGTTGATAGCGTTGCGATGCACAGACTGGTAAGGCTTGCGCGTTGAAAGCTCGGGTCGCTAATGAGCGCGTGAAAGTCTGCAGCTAATCCATCTGTCAATACGGCTAACAGCGGCAGTATAAATGCCAGTCCAGCCAGAATGATAATGCCGCTTTGTACTAACCGTACAGGTAGAGGCTCCGGCCACAGAGGCTTGCGTGTGTTGCTGCGCAGGGTTGCGCTCGAGATCAATGGATTGTCTTGCCGCGTCTTACCCCCGAGAAGGACTAGCAGCGCGCAAATAGCGAGCTGGGTCAGTGCCAGACCCAATGCTCTGCCTATATCAAAGTCGAGTTTAATGGCTTCATAGATAGAGACTTCCAGCGTGTTGTATTTGGGCGAACCCCCGAGCAACAGCACAATAGAAAATGAAGTAAAACAAAGCAGAAAAATAGTGATAGCAAGCCCGGGTATTGAGGCGGCAATTGCCGGTAGCTCGATGAGCTTGAAACGTTGTACCGTACTCAAGCCAAGACTGCGGGATAATTTTAGTTGTTCTTCAGGAATCGACTCAAAGCGATTCAGCAGTGCGCGTCCGGCATAGGAGGCGTTGAAGTAACAGTGAGCCAGAACAATTCCAGTAAGGCCAAAAATAAACGGGCTGAAAGTCGGCAGTTCAAGCCATGTCAGGGACTTGTTTATCCAGCCTGAACGACCAAGAATTGTGATGATGCCAAGTGCCGCAACCAGGGTTGGAAGCACCAACGCGGAAGACAGCAATGCAATATAAAGTCTGCGGCCGTAAAAGCGTCTGCAGTGGCTGAGGGCCCATGCGAGTGATATGCCGATCACAATGGAAAAGCCTGTAGACAGACTGGCCTGCAAAGTAGACCAGCCGAGTGTCTTCAGGAACCGCGATCCAACACTTAGCGTGCCTGCCTGAGGTTGAATAGCAAGCTGGTGCAGCAGTAATGCACCCAGTAGCAGAAAGCACCCGGCCACGATCAGGCCGGGTAGAAGTGATGCGCTAAATCTTTTGAGTCTTTTGGCTTGTAGAATAGGTTTGTGCTACTGGCCGAGTGTATCGACCCACTGATCTATCCAGTCCTGACGACTTTTTTCCACTTCTACACCGTCTATTAATAAAGTGTTTTCCGGAGATACGGGTGCGCTAAAACCGTCTGGCAAGCCCTTCTCTGTGGTGGTCGCAGGGTACACCCAATTAGTGGTGGGTATAATGTTCTGTACTGTATCTGACAACATGAACTGCATGAACTCTTTGGCAAGCTTCTGATTTTTTGAAGAGCCAACGATGGCTGCTACTTCGATCTGCAGGTAGTGGCCTTCATCAAACTCTGCTGCGGCAAAGCGCGTGTCTTCTTCTGCGATTTGATGATAAGCAGGCGAGGTTGTATAAGACAGCACCATGTCAGCTTCATCTTTCAGAAACAAACCGTACGCATCAGACCAGCCTTTGGTGACGGTAACAATCTTGGGTGCCAGTGATTTCCAGATATCATTGGCTTTGTCGCCATAAGCCTGCTGTATCCACAGCAGTAATCCCAAACCGGGAGTGCTCGAGCGTGGATCCTGAATCACTATTTTGAAGTCTTCCGGTGTGGCAATCAGCTCTTCAAAAGAAGCCGGTGGTTCGCTCACGATCTCTTTGTTGTAGACGAAAGCAAAATAGCTGTAGTCGAACGGTAGGAAAAGTTCATCTGACCATTCGCCAGTGGGAAGTGCGAGTGCTGAAGTGTCGGCACCATGATTGACGAATAAACCGGTCTCTCTGGCAGCCTCTGCAATATTGGTATCAAGACCCAGTATGATATCCGCTTTGGTTTGTTCGCCTTCGAGCTGTATTTTTCTCAGGGCTCCAATAGACGAATCCGCAGCGACAAACTCAATATCGCAATCACAGGATTCTTCAAAGGCTTTTTCTATGCCCGGGGCCGGGCCCCAGTCTGCGGCAAATGCATCATAGGTGTAAATGGTGAGTTTTTGCTCTTGCGCCAGTGCATTGGTAGTGCCTAAAACGGCAAGTGTGGCTATGAGCAGTGAAGTGGTTTTTCCAAACATGGGTGTCTCCTTAAGGGCGGCACAGTATGTAAGGCACGGAGCGGGTCCGAATCTCACTTCCTACGCCAGCATGATCTGGTTCAGGTTCAATGGGTATTTCTCAGCAACACACAATCGTGTTACACCCCAGCGAGTTGTCGGATATGATAACCAAACATTGTCCGCATGCCTACCGCACTGGCAAGTAAATGACTAAAAGTTTTCAATTTGATGATCCTGTAGTGCTTATTGGCGGTGCATCGATAGACCCGGCACTTTTTGGTGTCTGTACGGGCATGCCGATCATTGCGGCCGATGGTGGCGCGAATCATCTGAGGCACAAAAACCTTGTGCCGGCACTTGTATTGGGTGATCTGGATTCTCTGCAAGATAAGCGCTACTGGCAGAGTATTACTCGTGTTCTCGAGATCGATGAGCAGGATACTACTGATTTTGAAAAGTGCCTGTATACAGTTGAAGCGCCTTACTATGTGGCATTGGGCTTTAGCGGCGAGCGGCTGGATCACACTCTCGCGACACTGCATGTTATGCAAAAGTACGCTGATAAAAATGTGATTCTAGCGGCTGAAGAAGATGTGGTGGTCGTGTGCTCTGACCCAATCAGTTTTAATGTACCGGTCAATACAAGAGTATCGATTTATCCATTGAGTGAAGTGCGCTTCGTGTCATCCACAGGGCTTAAGTTTGAACTGAATGGATTGATTATGGAGCCAGGCAGGTTTATTGGTACATCGAATACAAGTAGTGAGTCACAGGTGACTATTGTACCGGAGGATCACAGTGGAGAATTTGCCTTGCTGCTGCCGATAGATCAGTTGCAATCAATCATTGAGGTACTTGAGTCGTGAGGTAAAATTCGGATTAATACAACGAAGTTCAGAGGGTCAACACCATGATAGTCAGAGATTTACAAAGCCTTAAACAATCGGGTCGCTACGCGGAAAAGCCTGGTCACTGGAGCAGTGCCCGGTATTTGCTTCGTGATGATGACGTTGGATTTACTCTCACACAAACCACTGTCGCCGCAGGCAGTACGCTGGAAATGGAATATAAAAACCATATTGAAGCCAACTTGATTGTCGAGGGAGAGGCGGTTGTCACTGACCTTGCAGATGGCAAGGAATACCGTTTGTCTGCAGGTTCAATGTACGCACTGGATAAGCATGACAGGCATCGTCTGCACGCGACCACTGATGTGCGTATTATTTGTGTGTTTACACCGGCGTTGGTTGGAACCGAAACCCACGATGAAGATGGTTCATATCCGGTGTTGTAAGCGCTTAAGAAGTTAAACCCCGGGCTCGTTGAGCCCGGGCGCCGTCGATTTTAGTCGGTGGCTTTTTCCGGTACCGGTTTACTCTTAAAAAATGCTCCGTATACGCTGCCGAGAATAGTAACAAAGCCTGCTATCAGCAGTAGCAGTGCGATAGGACGGTTCAGGAAACCACTGAATTCAAAGTGCAGCATCTGCATTGCCTGAGCGAATGTCTGCTCACCAATTTTGCCAAGTATCAGACCCAGTACAATTCCCGCTACCGAGTAGCCGGAACGGCGCAGGAAAAAGCCCGCCACGCCTGCAATAAACATCACCACGACATCTATTACCAGACCGCGTACCGCGTAAGCACCGACGGTCGCGAGTAGTAAGATCATTGGGGCGAGGAACTGAAAAGGAATTCTGAGTAGATTAACGATGGTTTTGGCTTCCAAAAAACCCACCAGCAAAATTGAAACATTGGCAAAGAACATTGCCGCAAACACAACCCAGACCAGATCAGGGCTATTGAGAAAAACCAGTGGTCCGGGTTCCATATCGTGCATCTGGAATACGCCTACCATCATGGCTGTCAGTGCGCCACCCGGAAGGCCCAGTGCCAACAGTGGAATCATTGCAGCACCGGTTGCAGCATTGTTGGCTGTTTCTGAAGATATAACCCCTTCAATTTTACCAGTGCCGAATGCGGCACGATCTTTAGACCAGCGTGCGGCTTCGTTATAACCCATGAATGCGGCAAGGGTGGCGCCAATGCCCGGTAGTACCCCGCAAAAGAATCCGATTATGATCGATCGGACTACCGCGATCTTGTGTAGCCATAGCTCTTTGAATGTCGGGAAGTCGACACTCAGCTTAGGTGCTTTATACGCACCCATGGCCTTCTTCTCCGCCTGTACAAAAATCTCCGATACAGCAAAAAAGCCCAGGATAGTCGGGATAAAGTGAATGCCTGCAGCAAGGTATGGCATATCAAAGTTGTAGCGCTCCAGACCACCGACTGGATCGAGTCCGATGACCGCTATCATCAGGCCTGCCATAATCGAAAGCCAGCCCTTCCAGAATGACTTGGCACCCACTGATGCAGCAACTGCCAGTCCGAAAAATACCAGGGCAAATATTTCCGGCGGACCAAAAGCCGAGATGGCCCAGTCAGCGATTGCAGCAGTTGCTAACATCATCACGATGCAAGATACCGAGCCTCCGATTGCCGAACACATGACCGCCGCACCCACTGCTTTACCTGCTTTTCCCTGCTGTGTCATCGGATAGCCGTCAAAGGCTGTTGGCGCATTTTCAGGAGCGCCGGGGATGTTAAACAGGATGGCGGTGATAGCGCCGCCGTAGACACCAGTGCAGTAGATTACCGAGAACAGCATAATGCCGTGTTCCGGACTTAAGTGTGCAGTGAATGGCAACAGAATAGCGGCAAGTGTCAGCATGCTCACACCGGGGATTGCACCGAACAACATGCCGCCAACCACCCCACCCAGGAATATAAATATACCTATCGGGTCACCGAACAATGCAGCGGTGCCGCCCAGGAAGTTATTAAAAGTTGTTGAAAGAAATTCCATCGCAGAGTCGCTTTATTGTTATTGATCGGGTGGAGGTCAGTGACTATTACTGAAAAGTTTTAACGACCCAGTTGCCGAAGTCATAAAACGGGCTGATATTGCCAGTAGGCAGCCCAACGTAGAGCAATGATACAAAAAACGCCAACAACAGGCCGCATATAAGTGGTGTGATTAACGCCATGCGCGAGACTCTGCGCTCACCCATTAGCAGCATGATGCCCACTATAAAAACCGGTGCCAGAGCATAGAAGCCCATGTCTACCATCAGGGCTGCAAAAAATACGGGTAGCGCCAGAATCGCACCAACGTGATTGCGCCACCCAATAATCAGATACAAAGCGAACAACACGGCTGCGGTTATGAATTTAACTTTAGCAATACCTTCTTCAGGTATTGACTGCATCTCTATAATCTTGTCTGGCACTGTCATGTAGATGAAGGGCAGAGCCAGTAGCAAAAATGTATTGAAGTACCAGCCTAAGCTGTTGTGGGTTGAATCTTGTGCAGAATCTTCATGGGCTGCTGCCATGGTATTGCTTGAAACGGTTTTACCGTTTTTACGATGGTCGAGTAACTGACCAATGGCAGCCAGCGCAATTAGTAGCAAAATAGTGCGCGGCCAGAGCGTCGCACCATATTTGTAGATCTCTATATTGTTATTGAATTCGAAAGAGTAGGCGAAAAAAAATGCCACCAACAGTAACCAGAAAGCCGCCTCGAACATTTGGCCTTTGGTGAGTTTGCCCATGGTATACCTTGATGTTTAATTGGCGGAATCGCCTGTGACAGGTGCGGCCAGCGCCGAATGACGCTGGCCTGTTTTTAATCTCTGCTAAAGGCTTTATTCTTAGCCGTTAGTTCCTGCTTACTTGACTTCAAGTCCCATGGTTTTATACACATCACGATACTGTGAAACCGTATTTGTGATGAGTTCTTTGGAGCCGTCAGTGTCACGATAGCTTTCAATGAGTGTCATGAATTTGCTTTCATTGTAAGCCTGATAGTCTTCCTGACAATACGCTTTCTGGAATGCCCACTGTAACCACTTAACGCGATCTTCAGGTGTACCGGCTTTGACATAGAAACCTCTAAAGCGAAGCAGTGGTTCAAAGTCCAGTCCTGCGTCTGCCATGTCAGGCACATCAGCAAAGGCTTCTGGTGCCTCTTTAAGTAGAGTTAGAATAGGCTTGAACTTACCCGCATCAAGAAAGGTACGTACGTCTCCTGGCTGCTCGAACAGAGCGTCAACCTGACCACCGGCCAGTGCGCCATAGCGAGGTGCGCCTTTGTCAAAAGAGATTTGCTGGATCTGCATGCCGGTTGCGTCAGTGATGAATTTCATCGAGACACGTTCCATAGAGCCTTCTTTAGACACGTTGGCAATGGTTGCCTTGCCGTCTTGTGCTTTTACCCACTCAACAAATGAATTCCAATCGGTGAAGCGGTCTTCGTCGGAGCGGATATAAATTTGAGAGAAGGTGATCTGTGAAGTGACCAGTGGAATCAAATCTTCAGCAGGGTTCGGTTTGGTGGAGTCGAGTGCGTGGGCACTGGCAGCGTCATCAATGTGCTCAAGCACTGAGTAGCCGTCTGCCGGTGTAGCCATGTAGGCCGTCATACCAACAGTGCCTGAACCACCAGGCTTGTGATCACGGTTGATAGACACATCCGTCAGACCAGTTACTGCCTCGGCCATGGCCTGAGCCACCTGGCCGGAACCACCAGCAGGGCCGTAGGGGACGATCATTGACAGTGCACGCTCAGGGAATCCATCGGGGCCTTCAAATGATGCGGGCAGGGCGTCAGTGGCGCATTCTGCCGCAGCGGCCTGGCCGCT
>CAZQKJ010000081.1:0-11844 GCA_964593315.1 uncultured Granulosicoccaceae bacterium | reverse complement strand
TGGCTGGCAGCTCTCTGATCCTCGGATTTTGTGCGGATAGCCCAACTGTTGCTGTAGATCGGATCGACAAATTCATTGTGATCATGCAGGCTTTGACAATTACACCGGACGTTATCTGGATTAAGAGCCAGGTGCCGGATTAATATCGGGGGCACTTTTGTCTGAAATAAAGCAAATTCACGCGACCTTGAGGCAGGTGCTTAAGGATCGGAATATCACTCTGTATGAGGTCGCAGCAGCGCTCGACCTGACAGTCGGGCGAGTCAAACAGATCTTTAAAAGCGAAGATCTGAGTATCACTCGGCTCTCGATCATCTGTAACGAACTGTTGGAGATGGAGATTGTTGATCTGGTGAAAATTATGGAGGAGAGCCAGGCCCGTATCCGCAGTCTGACAGAACAACAGGAGAAACAGCTTATTTCAGAAGACAGATTGCTTGTTGTGGCGGTCTCTGTCATGAACAACTGGACCATGGATGAGATCATCGAGCGCTATGACATATCAGAAAAACAATGCCGCGGCCATTTGAGGACGCTTGAAAAACTAGACTTAATCAGCATCCACGCCAGCGGACGTATCAATTTGTTGATTGACCGAAATTTTTCCTGGGTGCCGGACGGACCACTCGAGCAATACTTCAGACAAAATATACAGCGGGATTTTCTGGATGCAGGTTTTGACGGGATGCATGAATCGCGACAATTTCGGACTGGTATGTTGAGCGACAGATCTGCCGAAGAATTGATCAAAAAAATTGACCGTGTGGTGGCTGAATTTGTAGAGCTGAGCCGGGCTGACAGCACACTTGAGCTGCAACACCGCACAGGCTACAGCTTTGTACTGGCGCTCAGGCCCTGGGAGATGCCGGTGTTTACCAAGCTATTGAGATAGCGTTTGTCTGCAAAATGGGTGGGGTTCACGATAAGATTTATTGTGGCTCGATTACCCTGACTCTTGGTCCTGACGCATGCCATAGCTGGCTGCCCTCAACGGCTTTATGGTCAAGGTGGCTTATGTACCAGAACACGATGTCCTGTCGGTCTATGTTCTCGGCATCGTTGAACAAGGAACCAATGTCCCCGCGTGCGCCCCAGCGCCACAGTCCTGTCTCGCCACTGTTATATCTCCGAGCGGCGACATCCCACTGTGCAAACTGATCGGGAAACCCATCGTTTTCACCCGGTATTACTTCCACTCTTAACCCTGTTTCAGCATCCTGGATTGTCCAGTAACTGGTGTTTTCACGGCGATCATTAAACTCCGATGATTGCAGGTCACCGCTATTTTTAAGGACTTGATCATCTTCCTTTCCGTCGATGTCAAAATCGAACATCCAGTGTGCATGGTGCCTGTGGTTAGCATCGCACTGTAAACCTCGGCTGAAAACGTAGGAGTCAAAATATCCATCAGCGCTGAAGACAAAGGACTGATAGATTTCGTATTCACCCAGTTTGGCGTTGACGCCGAGCTCAAGAAAGCGGTTGTCGCCCTGGTCGTAGCTGCGAGCGCACAGTCCGTCGCCGTTGCAAGTATCGTTGGGTGGGTCGACTGCTATCGGAACATAATTTTGTTCTAACAGGATATCCGCAAACGGGCCGCAGACATCGTTGTCATACTCGACCCGCATCACCGGGAAGTTTGCGCGATTAAGAATTTTGCGGCCATTGAAACTGACATCGTGTAGTTCAAGACCCGTCAGCGTTTCGGTGGTGTAGGAAAGTGTCCAGCCATTCCACTCTATGTCTCCGTCGAAGGCGTATACCGATCCCGCAGATAATGCGTGAGCGAGGAAAAGGCTGAATAAAAGCCAGAGCTTTGCTGCTGTTGTCTTCAGCCACAGTTTTGGCGTACCAAACGGGATAGCGTTATTGAGGGAATGCGTATTGCTCACAGTGGTCATCGCACAGCTCCGCTGTGTTCAACGGTGGAGCGGCTCAAATTGACCAATGCGCTGTAGTGCGGCAACTCACCATTACCTGGGCCAAAGGTGACATAGAGTTTGCGATCGCTATAGTAGGCGCGGCCACTACCGGCGGTGTCTGCATCCGGGTGGGCAAGTAGCGCTGCACCGGTTAGTTTCAGATGTTCGGTAAACCCTTGTTGTAATAACGCATCACTGGCAAGCGCTGTTGCCTGGTTTACTTCTTCGAGTGATTCCGGTGGTTGATAGTTGTGTGCTTCGGACCATGTGTAGTCATAGGGTTCTGAACCGTCTGTACTGACTGACACTGTCAGCACCTGATTGGTATCGTAGACGAAGATTTCTGTGGCCATTCGAGAGAGCTCACCAGACTTGTCTGTGGTTTTATAGGAACCAATGATGGCAAGCCTTTTCCCGCTTAATTCAGGGTTTTCAGAAAGTGTTTTTCGGGTTCTCTTCAATTGATCCGACTCAGCTCTCTTTGCAGTCTGCACATCCAGTTGTACTACATTTGAGATTTCTCGAGGCTGTGGCGGCCAGACCTCGCCACTTGCTGCTGTGAATTCAATCGAAGGGCCGCGAGTGCCTGCAATACTATGGTCTTGCTGGTGCAGGCCCTGGCTGCTGACCGGGGAATTTTCGGACGATTGCGTATCGACTGCCAGTTGATCGCTGTCGCTGCTACAGGATGCCAGTAGGACGGTTAGTGAAATCACAGATAGTGCGATGAGACGAAAATAGAGTCGACGCATTATTTTTTCGCGATGGTTTTGGGTTCTGTGTGACACTCTGCCAGCGCCTCTGTTAGGTCGAATGAGTATAGTAGCCGCAGAAAAACCTTGTTCCGGAGTTGTTATCACTGTTTAACGGTATTCCGCGTAAGGGTTTGGGCGGTGAATCTTAAAATTGGTTCCATTGATTCCGCCACGATAAGTACCCCCGGCATTGCATCCAGTCCGGAGCTGTGGCCGTAACTGACCAGACTGACGAGCGCTTTAGAAGTTGACGGGTCATAGCTCAATAGTGTGGTGCATGCGAGTTGATCGATAGTTCGGGTCCTGGGCCACACCACTTCGGTCTGAACGGGTAGATAGGTATTTACCTGTGCCGAGCTTACCGGAAGCAAGATACCTTCTCATCGATAACAAGCCTGTTGTCACTGATACACTATGTGGCGTTCAGATCAGATTAAGCAATCTCTATGGCTTGCTGCACTCAAATACAGCGCCACATATCGCACCTTTCATCGGACCACACATAGCGTCCCACGATACTGGTGGGCCCGCATGATGAATCTTGTGATTACCCAGACCTTTATTCAGGCGTTATAAATTTTCAATGCAGCGTCGACACCGGCACCTGCTGGTGCACTGTAACCATTGCGTCGGAGTGTCATTTCAAGTGCTGCCAGACAAGACAGAACGTTATCTTTTCGACAACCATAGCCCATAGTGCCGATGCGCCAGATTTTTCCATGCAGCGGACCAAACGATGTACCAATTTCAATAGCAAAGTCGTACAGCATTTCTGATCTGACTTTATCTGCGTTGACACCGTCGGGTATAACAACACCTGTGACGTTGGGCATCTTGTATTGCAGATCATGGCCAAAAATCTCGAGGCCCATGGCTTTAAGTCCGTTCATTAATGCCTTGCTGGTTTGGTTGTGGCGATCGAATCGCTGCTGCCAACCTTCCTGCAGCACTATGCGAGCGCACTCACGCGCGGCATACAGCATTGAAGTCGCTTCAGTGTGATGGTTGAGGCGATCTTCGCTCCAGTAGTCCATCACCATGGCCAGATCAAAGTAGTTTGACTGGATCATCTCGCCGTCAGCGGCCTGGTAGTTGTCAGGTCTGATACCCTGCTCAATATGTTTGCGGCTATGAATTAGATTGGCAGCTCTGTCATTGAGTGTGACCGGGGCAATGCCCGGTGGTCCGGAAAGACACTTTTGCAGACCAGCTGTCACCGCATCTATTTGCCAGCCATCGGCGTTCAAAGGCATACCGGTTAAAGAAGCGGTAGCGTCGACGGCAATTAGTACATCATGGTTACGACAGATTTTTCCAATTTCTTCTAACGGCTGCGCCATGGTAGTTGATGTATCACCCTGTACACATGCCAGTAATTTGGGGCGATGTTTTTTGATTGCATCTTCGATTTGCTGTGGATCAAAAATCTGACCCCAGTCGGTCTCGATGGTAACGACCTCAGCTCGACAGCGTCCGGCAATTTCTGTTAACAGGTGACCGAAGCGTCCGAACACAGGGACCAGCACTTTGTCCCCCGGGTTTAGGATCGACACCATAACCGCTTCAATACCGGCGCGCGCTGTGCCGTCGACCAGGAAAGTCCACTGGTTTTCAGTTTGAAATATGCCACGGTAAAGTGACATTACCTCGTTCATATACTCTGTGAAGCGTGGATCAAACTGCCCGAGCATAGGCATTGACATCGCATTCAGTACTCGTGGATCAACCTCGACCGGGCCGGGACCCATAAGACGGCAAGCGGGTGGATTGAGATCGTGAAAAAGGTTTTTCATAAGGCACAGGGGGGGGTCCGTGAGATCACCCCGATCATATCAAGTTGCTTGTAGCCCGGCACGGAATTGCTCTGCACAGCGGAGCTAATTCTGGTCGATTCGCTCGATGATTCCGATCTGTTCTGGTTGGGCGACAATTTCAGTGGTTTCTCCATTTCGAAATATCGTGAGCGTCAGTGTGTCTTCGGTTTGTGATTGAATGGTGGAGGTGGCTACTGAGAAATCATGCGGGGTTTTACAAACCATTCCATTAATCGCGAGAATCAGATCTCCACCGAGCATCAGCTGCTGACCACCGACTGTGGCGGGAACACTACCTGCCCGAAGGCCGGCGCTGGCAACCATTGACTCAGGATTGACTCGTTGTACCAGTACTCCTGTACTGGGAAGATTTAGCACTCGGGCAACATCTTCGTCAATCATAATGCCTTCGAAGCCTGCCAGAACCCCGGAGCTTGTTAACAAAGCCCGCTTTGCGGTATTGCTTGATGTGGCAAAGCCAATACCGTCAAATCCGCCGGATTGAGTCAGTATAAAACTGACGATTCCGATAACTTCACCCTGAGTGTTAAACATTGGCCCACCGGAGTTACCGGTGTTAATCGCGGTATCAGTTTGCAGGAATTCAATCGGGGTGCCGCCGACCATCAAACCTTTATTCAGCCTGCCAGATAAGTGGCCAACACTTAAAGTTTGCGAGATGCCAAACGGTGCGCCGATAATGAATACTTCACTGCCAATCAGTGTGTTATTTGAGTCTGCAAGTACTGCAATCTGCGGATCTGGATGGCTTTCCCTCAGTTTAACCAGCGCTACGTCACTTGCCTCTAAAGACGATATAACATCGGCTTTTATCCGAACACCGTCGGTGAACAGCACCTCAATTGCCTGAGCGCTGCCTACTACATGGGCTGCAGTTAAAATTTGATCTTCTTCAATTAGTACACCAGAACCTATTCCCAGTGCGGCGTCTGAAGCTTCCTGGCCCGCTGCGACTGTCGCGGTAAATATAGTCACCACAGAGGCTGAGTGCTGTGCATAGAGTGCAGCAAAATCTGTCTTGTCGTGGGCGTGAACCTGACTGCTATAGAGGGCGCTAACCAGGCCGCTTAACAGACCGGCACACAGGCAGATCGATAGTACAATTGCGCGAATGATAGTCTCCGATTGAGCGGTTGAGAAAACAGGTCATAGCGTATCCTGAATCCAATGCACCAGACCTGGCAGTTTGTCAGATAGTCTACCGCCAACTAACTTGTTGATTACTCACCAACGCTTTGTAGCAGCCGACAACCGAGGCGGTCATCATTGTCACCAGATACCTGAACAAATTGACGAGTTTGTACTGTAACAATGACGGGAACAATCTGGTAGCAATTTGCACGATCGGATAAGCGAGAATAGCGGCTACTGCGAAGGTTACCAGTAAATAGTTGCCTGAGATTAGGCCGAGCAGCAATACCAGCGCAATAAAAGTCACCACCAGCGGGCCTATAATCCAGCGAAATACCTTGTGACAAAGAAACTTGATGGCTGTCAGTCCATGGCCTTTTGGCGGCCAGGAGGTTTTGCGCTGAAGACTTTGAATGCCACCGGCGATAATCCTGACTTTGCGCTTGTATTCCGATTCTATCTCAGCCAGGTTTTGTTCGAAGCCGAGCGCATCGCCATCAAATATCAAACGCTTGCCTTGTTGTATGACGCCCATAGACAGGACAAAATCGTCAAGCAAGGTATCTTTTTGCAAAGGTCTGAATAGCTCGCGTCTGATCGCATACATGGCACCGTCAGCACCAATCAGGTTACCGGTATTGCTCTCGAGTTGCTGAATATTGTGTTCGACAGAATAGTAGGCATCTTCAGAGGCCGAGTAACTCAATCCGTCGTTAACCAACACGACTTTGCCGGATACTGCACCGATATTAGAATCAGAAAAGTGACGTACCAGATTGCGAATGGCATCTTCCTGATACATTACGTTGGCATCAGATAAAACAACAATATCAGAAGAAATACTCTGCATACCATTGTTTAAAGCAGTGGCTTTACCACTGTTGGTTGGGTTAACCACGAGTTTTATATTCTGACTTTCAAATTGCCTGGCTATCTGATCTGTATTGTCGGTTGATCCGTCAGATACCACAACGATATCCAAAAGATTCTTCGGGTAGGCAAGAGTCAGAGAGTTTTTAAGTTTTTCTTCGAGGCAGGCTTCTTCGTTGTACGCCGCTATTAGTATCGTGACAGATGGCTGGTAGTCTGGATCGATCGAGTGATCCACTTTTCTAAAACGCGCTATCACTTTTAGTAAAAGCGTATAGGCACCAAAGTTGAACGCAATAATAAATAGTAACAGCATGGCTAAAGAGCCAAGTATATTTACTGCCATGCGGCCCCCATAAACAACGATTGACCTCGGGCTGTAAAGTATACATTTAGAAGGGTCCATATACCGCCCGCCTGCTGTAGCCGGTTTTCACCACCACTTTTTTTATAGCTGATTAAAAATAGAGGTATTTGCCACAACACTACTGCAGCGATAAACCACCACAATGATGTAATGCCGAATAAACCTGACAGCAACGCCAGTATCACCACAATGATCGCCACTATCTGAACCAGTGGGAGCAGCAGGCTGGGGAGTTCGGATAGTGTAAACCCGTGCCGTCTTAAGCCTTCTATGTTACTTACACCGCGCCAGCGCTCTTTGGTATAAAACCTTTTTACGTTGTGTGCTTCACCGTGATGAATGGCTTGTATGCCCGGGTCACAAATTATGTCACCGTGCTTTTTTAGTCGTACTCCAAGATCATAGTCTTCGCAGGTGATAAGGCTGGTGTCAAATCCATTGACTGCATTGAACGCATCGCGACGTACAAAAAGATTCATTGACTCCAGCCAGTCAACCGAGACCGGTGGATCCGAAGGCGTGCCTTTACGTCTGATCTGGTACCAGCACTCTTGAACCCAGGTAGATTGCACTGGTATACCCGGAGGGCTGCCGAAGCACTTCACCGATGTATCATTGATATAGGGCAGTACAGCGGTGAACCAATCGGGTTCAATGGTGCAATCTGCGTCGATAAAAGCCAGCACTTCACCGGTTGCATGTTCAGCGCCGAAATTGCGCAATCCTGCGACCGTAGCGTCCGGTACTTCGTGTACCGTTGTCTGGTATTTACGTGCAATGTCTACCGTGTTGTCGCTGGAGCCATTATCAATCACCAGTATTTCATAGGTCAGATCAACCGAGCGCGCATCGTGAATCGAGCGCAGACAGGCTTCAAGGTTAGCGGCCTCGTTTTTTACCGGGATTATGATGGAAAGACTGGTCACTAATATTGGGTACTTTATCTGGCTGGAAATAGGTGGCGTGATTAACTGATTCGAGACTTTATGAATAGCGCAGAAAATTGAAAAGCGAAGCTAACACGCGAGTATAAAGCCTGGCTCGGTTTGTAGTGTTGAATATGGTCACACCCGTGTCACGACTGAGGCACTTGAGACCTGACATTTTCTCTATAGTGCAGATTAAATCATGATTTCGATTGCGTCGCAGTATCCGGGCCCAAATGCAGCGCGAATCTAGCCGAAATGCAGAATGTTCGAAAAGATCAGGCAGACCTTGCAGGGAGTGTGACGCAGTCAACAGGATACATTAAGTCACTTTTGGGCCTGCATGCCGGATTACACCTCGTAATGCTCTATCCGTATCTTCCGGGTGGCGACGACCGATCGCCTGGCTCCTGCTTTAACCCAAAGCGCAGCCATATACCTCCTCAACCATTCAACCGCCTTAAATTCACCACTGCTGTGCAGTGTGGGGCTTTAGCGATCTTTATCAAAGTGCTGTAGAAAATTGATCAAAACCTGCGCTGCGGCTGCGGCATCGTTTCGGCTAATACTCTCATCGGGATGATGACTTACACCCTCTTTACAGCGAACGAACAACATAGCGATGCGGGTAATAGAGGCTATTGCCATGGCGTCATGGCCTGCGCCACTTGGCAGGGAATGTATTCGGTAACCGGTACGTTTAATTGACTCGCCTAACTGATTGCTCAGATCTGGATCGCAGGCTACGCCACTTGCGTGATAATTCTGTTCTATGTCAATGCTAATTTGCCGACGTTTGGCGATCTTTTGCAGGGCCTGTTCTATCTGCGATGTTGCATCGGCCAGACGTTTGTCATCGGCTATTCTAAGATCAAGCGAGAACTCTACATCACCTGGTATCACATTGCCTGCTCCGGGCAAGGCTGTGATCTGTCCCACTGTACCGACAAGATTGTTTATGCTGCTGCAAAGCGTTTCTATTTCAACGATACACTCACACGCAGCCACTAGTGCATCCTTTCGCATCCCCATGGGTACTGTGCCTGCGTGACCTGCCTTACCTGTTACGGTAATCCTGAATCTGGAAGCGCCAGAGATTCCAGTGACTAGTCCTATCGGTAAATCTTCCTGTTCAAGCACCGGGCCCTGTTCAATGTGGCACTCAATAAACCCGAGATAATCGTTGGCACTCCGTGCACAGGATTCGAGCGTGCCGGATGCACCAAATTCCACCAGTGCCTGGGCTATAGAGAACCCTTCATCATCGCATTCATTAAGTACCGCAGGATTCAGTGTTCCTGCCAGCGCGCGCGAACCAAGCAGTGTGGACGGAAAGCGCACACCTTCCTCATCGCAGAAACCGATCACTTCCACCGGATAGGGCAGGGTCTTGTTGTGCTCCTGCAGGTGCTGCAAACAGACCAGTGGTAACACCACGCCGAGCATGCCGTCGAATTTTCCACCATTGCGTACGGTATCGAGATGCGAACCAATCAAAAGTGCCGGTGTGGCGTTCGGGTTAACTTCGCTACTGATGTGATCAGCGCCTGAATTGAGGCGACCGATTATATTTCCGACCGCATCGGTGTGTACGGTCATGCCGATCTGTTGCATCCACTCACGGACCAGATCGTTAGCCCTGCGATGTTCAGTGGTAAACGAGCGGCGCGTGAGCTGGTGTGACTCTTCGGATAGTTGCGCCAGTGCCTCTATTCGGCTGAATATCTGATCCGCGAGGGAAAGATCCATTGGGTTTTTTTCACTGTGAAAATCGATAACATATCCCAGCCAGACCAGAATACAAAGGAATGTTTAGTGTTTAGCTGTCCAACCCTGTGAATAAAGGCATTGTGCGCCTCTATCCTTGCTTGTAATTAGGATTGGGTGCCGTAACCGATTGCGCTGATCGTATTGCACAAATCACTGATCGTAGCCCACTTTGTCAGCGATCTTTACTGCGTCGGCGCGGTGTTTAGCTATATTTTCAAGAGGCAAGGTATCCGGTTTGAAATCACCCCAGGACTGCACCAGTGCGGAGCGTGCAACATCCGCCTTGACGGGATACTCGTAGTTTGTTTCAGCGTAAATGCGCTGGGCTGTGTTCGAAGACATGAATTCAATCAGTTTAATGGCATCGGAACGGTTCGGTGCTCCGGCGGTCAGTGACACTCCACTGATGTTCATGTGGGTGCCCCGATCAGATTGATTGGGGAAAATAATGTTGACTGAATCGGCCCACTGTTTTTGTTCTTCGTCCGCAGCCATAGCACCCATGTAGTAGCTGTTGATTATCGCTACATCGCACTCGCCCTGCTTAATAGCTTTGACCTGAGCGCGGTCATTGCCCTGAGGTTTACGCGCAAGGTTTTGTTTCACATCACTCAGCCACAGAGTTGCTTCATCGATACCGTGATGGGCAATCATAGAAGCGTTTAATGCCACCATATAAGAGTGTTTGCCACTGCGTGTGCAGACTCTTGATTTGAATTCCGGCTTGGCCAGATCTTCGTAGTTTTGAATAGTCGATAAATCTACCCGGCCTTTTGCGGCAACAATGAGCCTGGCGCGGCTCGACAGACCAAACCAGTGGCCGTCGGTATCGCGGAATTCTGCCGGTATGTTCGCGGTCAGCACGTCGCTCTGCACCGCTTGAGTCAGACCCTGGTCTACTGCCTGGTACAGTGGGCCGCTATCTGTGGTGAGGAGCAAGTCAGCAGGGCTGTTTCGTCCTTCATTCTGTAACCGCTCTACCAACCCTTGTTTGGCGAACACACTATTGACCTTAATACCGGTTTCTTCGGTAAAAGCATCAAAGATGGGTTCAATCAGGAATGATTGCCGGTAGGAGTAGACATTGACGTCAGCGAAAGCACTGATCGGTGAGACGACAGCGAGGGCTGACAGGAGAATACGTGCTCTTCGCCAAAGCGTAGTTTTCATCGTGCTTGAAATTCCGTTTAGTGCTTAAGAGTAGTTAATGAGAAGGATAATGAGAATAATTCTCATTGTCAATTGGGCAATTCACATCGAAAGCATCCGGCGTTGAACTACACTTTGGAGCTTAAATTCTTGCGGGTAAATTTAGTATGTCGCTGATAGCTCTTTGGGATCTGGGTAACGTTGTGGTGCAGTGGAGCCCGGAGCGGATACACGCGATGCTCAATCTACCCGCCACAAAACTGGATATCCTGAAAACCGAACTGTTTGAAAAGCTCTGGCTCGACCTTGATCGCGGCATCACTGATGAAGCGGCGGTGGCAGCACAGCTCGGCGCTGAGACAGATCTTAGTGTTGAAGACGTCCTTCAGTGTTTTGAAACTATTCGCGAGTCGCTGGTTGATTTTCCGGAGTCAATCGATTTGATTCACCAAATGAAAGCGGCGGGTATTCCAATGTATGTTTTGTCGAATATGTCGACAGTCAATGCAGCCTTCCTGCGGCAACGCAGCTATTTTGATCTGTTCGACGGTATCGTTATTTCGGCGCACGAAAAACTGATGAAGCCGGAGACAGAATTGTTTCAGGTGGTACTTGATCGCTACCGTCTGGATGCCGAGAAAATTGTTTTTATGGATGACAGCTTGTCCAATATTAACGCTGCCAGGTCTCTGGGTATGCAAGGTGTGCACTTTGATGCTTCAGAACGTTGTTATGCCGCGGTTCGGAAGCACTTTAACTTATAGCGCTGTTCAGGATAGCGCCGTTCAGGGCTTTCGCGTTAATGAAGGATAAATCTCACCTGATCCGTGATTTTTATCTATGAATGTGGCTTATACAAAAACCGGTAGTAAACTCTGCAGAAACGTTTGAAGTTAGCAGTAATAAACCAGCCCGGGTATATCGCTCTTCAGTTACCGTGGATTGCATGCCTTGCCGGCCGTTAGACATTGCCGCTCAGCTGTTATCAGGTTAGGCTGCAATTGGTTTTATCAATAATATCGGTATGTCAAAACTCTACTTTTATTACTCGTCTATGAATGCCGGTAAGTCCACCTCGCTGCTGCAGTCGAGCTACAACTATCGCGAGCGGGGTATGAA
>CAZQKJ010000080.1:0-11930 GCA_964593315.1 uncultured Granulosicoccaceae bacterium | reverse complement strand
CTTTGAGCAATTTCTCAATGATACGTCTTGAGTTCTCGCGAATCTCTTCGGGCTGAGTACCCAATTGGTCCAAAAGAACTTCACTGGCCTTTTTCCCTACACCCGCAAGGGATATATATTTCGATACATTACTATGCCGGGACGCCACCATACCGATAAGCGATCCCTCGCTGTGTCCAATTACAATCACTTCTGAAAATCTGTCGTCTTTTCCCAGTATTTCAATCCAACCTTCGGCGTCCTGGATATAGTTTTCAAACGATAGATTTTCTTCAGACAAACCAGAGGCTCTGCTCGCACCGATACCTCTTTTGTCATACCTTAATGAGGCTATGCCCAATTTTTTCAACTCAATAGCGAGGAATCGCAGTGAGTTATTTTTCATCGATTTATTGTTGCCATCTCTATCAGTCGGGCCAGAACCCGCAATGATCAACGCCACCGGTACCGAACCCGAAGATACAGGCACTATCAAGCTTCCTTCAATCGCACCCGTGGGCGTTGTCTGCGTGATTCTCGTTCCCGCAACGCGTGCACCTTGGCCGAACAACTTTGCCGGTATTGAAAGAAGGCTCTTCATACTTACTCAATGATATTTATCTGCGATTCCGCAAACCAGTCTGCCAGATTTACGAAATATTTTGTGCGTTGCCGCGACCATCTGAAGTACGCTGCAGCAGTCTCAGCCAAAATATGCAGGTAGCGCTGCCCATACAAATCCACATGTCTCAGACAGCACTCCAGCTGTGAAAAATAACCGGATTTGTGAGAAAATCTCATACCACGTTGTGAAGTTACCAACTTTACTTATACACCACAACAATCCTATGCTGCCCCGCCATATCAATGAACAACCAATACATAGCCATTGAGTCCGTATGTAAAACCTACGTTGAGACATCATCTGCGCAGGTCGTTCTGGACAATATTACTCTCTATGTAGAGAAAGGTGAGCGCATTGCACTGCTGGGGCATAGTGGCTGCGGCAAGTCGACTTTGCTGAATCTGATATCCGGTATTGACTACGCTGACAGCGGCACTATTTCTGTCAACGGGGTTAATCTGACAGATCTATCGGAGAAAGACAGAACACTTTTCAGACGCGAGCATATTGGTTTTGTTTATCAGTCTTTCAATTTGATTCAGACTTTAACTGCACTGGAAAATATTCAACTGCCGCTACAAATCAACGGCTTCGATCCAAAGCAGATAGGTGATATCGCTCAAACAATGCTAGAGCGTGTCGGGCTTGCCAATCGCTCCAGTGCATTTCCAGATCAGTTATCCGGTGGTGAACAACAGCGCGTTGCCATTGCCCGTGCCATGGTTCATTCACCAGCACTGGTGCTTGCCGATGAGCATACCGGCAACCTCGACGCCGATACCGGCCGAGAGATGATTGATCTGTTTAACGAGCTGGCCACCACCAGCAAACAAACTGTGATTATGGTGACACATAGTTTGAATGTTGCGAACACGGCAGACCGTATTGTGCATTTTAGTAACGGCAAGCTGGTTACAGACGTCAGTCCGGATGCATCCGCTCTTGCCTGGTAGTTCATTCACACAGATCCGGTCGGTTACCGCCCTTTTTATAAAATCCAGTCGCCGCTACTGGATGCAACACAAATGGCAGGCGCTGCTGATGCTGGTCGGCATGGCACTTGGTGTTGCGGTAGTCTTCGCAGTTGATATAGCCAATGAAAGCGCTAAACGTGCTTTTGCACTATCACTGGACACTGTTACAGGTCGCACGACACATCAGATAATAGACAGCACAGATGGCATTGATGAGTCGATCTACACACGATTACGTACCGAACTCGGTATCCGTAACTCCGCCCCCGTTGTACAAGGTGACGTAACCGCCACTGCAGTAGTTGAAGGACAAGCGGTTGTTGAGTCGCTGCAGCTATTAGGTGTTGATATATTTGCAGAGCCCATGTTCAGAGATCAGTCCACTGCAAGTGATCAATCAAGCGCCAGCTCAGGTGCAAACCTGGATTCCCTGAAACTGTTACAGCGAGGATCGGTTATTCTCGCCAGCACCACTGCTGATCGTCTGGGAGTACGCATTGGTGAACAGTTCGAGATTGCTGGCCATAATGACGATCTACCGCCAACCACTCTTGAATTAATAAATACAATAGAAACCAACACACAACCGGGATTTGAGAATATCGCCATGGTCGATATCTCGACGGCACAGGAAGCGCTGAATCTACAGGGTCGCCTGAGCCGTATTGATTTGATTCTGCCATTGCCGGATAGCGTCAATAACACAGTAGGCACCGAGGCAAACGGCATAAATTCTCAGACTACACTAAACGACAAACTTATACGCGATATCAAGTTCATTGAATCCGGCTTACCGGGCACACGTATTACCGAGGCGGCACGCAGAAATAACTCACTCACGCAAATGACAGCAGCATTCCATACCAATCTGCTGGCAATGAGCTTACTGGCACTGCTGGTGGGTGCGTTTCTTATCTACAACACTGTGACACTATCAGTGATACAGCGGCGCCAGACATTCGGCCAGCTACGCGCCATAGGTATTCAGCGCCATGAGTTGTTCCGCTCTATTCTCACCGAAACACTGATATTTGCATTGATCGGTACGCTGGCTGGAATCATCATCGGCTACTTCCTCGGCAGCATGCTTTTGGTATTGGTTACAAGAACTATCAATGATCTGTACTTCAACCTCGATGTCAGGCAAGTAGACTACTCGGCCTTTACTTTGATCAAGGCCTGTTTGATTGGACTGGGGGTGTCACTGTTGTCGGCATTGCCACCGGCACTTGAAGCATCCAACAGTCCGCCGGGCATGGTCATTCAACGTACTACTGTAGAACGCAGAGTCGGTAATCTTGCCCCCATTATCTTTATCCTCGGTATAGTGCTGCTTGGCATTGGCATCGCAATACTCTGGATCAGCAGTGCGAGTTTGTGGGCTGGCTTTATTGCACTGTTCTTTATCGTGATTGGATACAGCCTGCTGGTTCCGAGAATTCTGATTGCAGTCACTGCACTCGGTAGTCGCAGAACACATTCACGCTCTACCCTGGCCCGCTCAACATTAGGCAACTATCCGCTGAGATCCATGACAGCCAGCCTTAGCCGCACCGCAGTCGCTATTGCAGCGCTGGCTATTTCTGTCTCAGCTACCGCGGGAGTCGGCATTATGATCGGTAGTTTTCGACTATCGGTTGAACAATGGCTGGGCACTACACTGCAATCCGATATCTACATTAGCGCCAACTCCAATGAGGTTATTTCAGATAGTGTCCTGCAATCTTTTAAATCAATGGATCGCTTAACCGGTCTGCGTGAAGCCAGGATGACCGAGGTAGAGTCTGATACTGTTCCTGTACGACTAATGGCTGTGCGTGACTCCGGTGAATCACAGGCAAGATACATTTTCAAAGAGCAGGAACATTCACCGGCAGCCAACGAAAACCTGACTGCAGAGCAGCGCGTACAGTCACTTAAAAGCTCAAACAGTGTGCTTATCTCTGAACCCTTTGCCAACAAAAGTAGCCTGCGCGTTGAAGACACTTTGACTCTGATCACAGACAAAGGCAGCACTGGCTTTAAAGTCGCAGGCATATTTACTAACTACACCACTGGCAAAGGTCTGGCAGTCATGTCAATGGACACCTATCACCAACACTGGAACGACAGGAGTATTTCATCTATCGGGATTTCATTGCCTGAAAACACCGACAATTCAGATATCAACAATGAGCTACGTCGTATCATTGCTCAAGAGCCGCTTTCAATGCAATCTAATACCGATATACGCAGCCGTTCACTGGAGATATTTGACCGGACGTTCGCAATTACTCATGTGTTGCGACTACTGACAGTAGGCGTTGCATTCATCGGTATTTTAAGCGCACTGATGGCATTATCATTAGAGCGGCGCGCAGAGTATGCGGTACTAAGAGCAATTGGTATAACGCCTGCCGAGCTCCGCAAGCTACTCATTGTACAAACCGGACTCATGGGACTGATCGCAGGTGTACTGGCGCTGCCACTGGGTATTGCCATGTCACAAATATTAGTATCTATCATTAACGTGCGCTCATTTGGCTGGACCATGCAATACAGCATTCCACCAAACGTGCTGATAGAAAGCCTGGTGCTCGCTGTAATCGCTGCATTAATCGCAGGTCTTTACCCGGCTCATAAACTCAGCAAGCTATCACCTGCCGAAGCCCTGCGACACCAATGATAGCTCGAACCTTTATCATCACTTTACTTGTTCTATCTGCGTTCGCCTGCGAAAACTATGATTCACAAGATAAAATTTCAAATGGTGTGTCTTTGCACACAGGCCTCGGCGGAGATGCAGCAGGATACCAACGCGCCTGTGGCCCGATGGAGTTCCAATTTCCCAAAGATCACGGCGCACACCCGGAATTTAGAAATGAATGGTGGTACATAACCGGAAACCTTGAAAACACATCTGCACAGCGTTTCGGTGTCCATATAACATTTTTTCGTATTGCCAGCGCGCCACAAACTACCACCAAAGATAAGGATATCAAGTCATCTGCGTGGTCTGGTAGTGAGTTTTATATGGCACACTTTGCGATCACTTCTGCCGCTGATAAAAGCATAAAGTACTTTGAGCGCTTCGGCCGCTCAGCGGCAGGTCTTGCGGGTGTAAGCCCTGCCAACAACACCACACCAAATACCCGTGTATGGCTTGATGACTGGCAGCTGGACATCAAGGAAATCGATGGCCAAACACAATTACAGCTGGCACTGTCACAAGAAACCACAGCATTGTCACTGACACTGGAAGCCGATACTCCGATCATCAAGCAGGGTGTCGATGGCTATAGTCAAAAAAGTGCAGATCCCTGTAATGCCTCTTACTACTACTCCCTGCCAAGACTGACTACAACAGGAGATATAATCTTTAACGGAATTGCACACAGTGTCACTGGCAGTGCCTGGCTCGATCGCGAGTGGAGCAGCAGTGCTCTCGCAGATAATCAGGTCGGTTGGGACTGGTTTGCTATGCAGCTGGACGATGGTCGTAGCATCATGGTGTATCAACTCAGACTGCAGGACAACAAGGTGGACACATACAGTCACGCGGTAGAGATTGATGCCGCGGGCAATAAGACTGAAATACCCTTCGGTGACTGGACCATAGAGACGGATGAATGGTGGCAAAGTGATTCTGGCTCACGCTATCCGGTATCAGGAACATTCCACCGCAGGGACACTAAAGAGACGATTGCCTTTAAACCATTAATAAACGATCAGGAGCTCGATCTAACCGTACGATACTGGGAGGGCGCAATAGATCTGACTAACACCCGGGGTCAAAATATTGGCCGTGGCTATATGGAGTTGACTGGTTACTAACGGACGCTTGCCTGGTAACTGGCACAGCACTTCCCTACTCGCGCTCCTTTCCAGACGTGATACCGAGTCACAGTGCAAATAAATCGACATGGCTTCCTGAACACGGACTCGCTTATGGCAAGGCAGTTTTGTCGATAGCGTACCGTATCCGGACACAGTACTCACTTTTGATGGCGTACATTTTGCGCTCACAGTGGTATGCGATCTGCTTCCATCATCCGCCGCACGAAGGCACCTGTTGCGCTTTCGATCATTGGCCCACTGATTCTGAGCCTTGTTCTCAGCACTCAAGCCAATGCCCAGAGCTGGCTGGAAAATAACAAGCCAGATTATCGCGGCGTTGTGGCGCTTGATCTGTCATTCGCAAGTCTCGCCATTACCGCCTGGGGCGTGTCTCAATGGGGATGGTTCAAGCACTCGCCTGTGGCAAAGCGTGAAGGCTGGTTCGGAGCCGATACACCGTCTGGCGGTGCCGACAAGACGGGCCACCTGTATATGTCTTACGTTTTGTCAGAATTATTCATGGCTGATTTCCGACGCCACGGTGTTAGAAATCCCGAAAAGAAAGCCGCACTCTCAGCAATGGCTGCAATGACCCTGGTTGAGATCGGCGACGCCACATCCGACAAGTTTGGGTTATCGAGTGAGGATCTTATCGCTGATGCGTTGGGTGTAGCCGCATCATGGTGGCTTGGAACCAACCCGGTTTGGCGCAACCGTATTGACTTAAGAATGGAGTACTGGCCTTCTAACGGCTACAACGTCAAAAATGATGCAGTGTCTGACTACTCTGGAATGAAGCATTTGATCGCCCTGCGAGCAGATGGATTTCAAAGATTCTCAGAATCACCGTTAAAATTCCTTGAGCTGCAGGCAGGCTACTACACCCGCGGTTTTCGTACATTTGACGATCAGACAACGGCAACACGCCATACCTACATCGGGTTAGGTATCAGTTTGCCTTCACTGCTGAAAAAGAAAAGTAAGGTCGGAACCTTACTGCGTTACGTACAACCACCAGGTTTTTACCTGGAGGCAGACAGGCAATTCTAGGAGTCTGCGCGATAGCCTGTGCGCCGCGCGAACACGCCATAGCGGTGCGATTTCCGGAATATTTGACAAGCGCCGCACAGCTGCTAGGTATATCTGAATTATTCAAAGATTACGGCTGAGGATTGCACAATGAAAGGCATTTACAAAAAAGGCTATGGCAAACCCAAAAAGAAAGACGGGCTGCTTAAAATCCTGAAAAAGAGCGACATTAAATTCCTCAAGTGGTACTCAATGTTCGCCCTTCTGGTGACACTGGTTTACTGGGCAAATGGCGGTAAAAGTATTTTCGTCTTCCCGACCATCCTCTGTGTGGGACTGGTGGTTAGAAATCTGCGTAAGCCGGCAAGCAAGTATTTCAATAATGGCAGTCGTGTGTTGCCCATTAAACATAATAAAACAAGCCGCACCTAATCACTGGCGCATTAAACAAACTAAAGCCCCACTGCGTAAACTTGCGCGGTCGGTAAGCCTGTCACATCAGAAAGCAGCCAGAAGTACGATCAATAGTTTTTCTCGCCTAACAACATCGATTTACCACCCATACTATCCGGCTGCTCCAAACCCATAAGCTGCAGAACCGTCGGTGCGATAGAAGACAACCCGAGTCCGTTAGCCAGGTGCCAGGCAACCTTGTCTTTGACCATACAGGCAACCGGGAAAATAGTATGCTGTGTATGCGGTGAGCCAGTGACTGGATCAATCAGCATATCGGCGTTTCCATGATCTGCCGTCAGTATCACTGAAAATTCATTGTCAGTTGCCACCTGAACCAGCTGACCCACGATGTCATCAACCACTTCAATCGATTTAATCACCGCCTCACGAACACCTGTGTGTCCGACCATATCACCATTGGCCAGATTGACGACTATAAATCCGTACTGGTCAGACTGAATGGCTTCAACGACTTTATCCCGAACTTCATAGGCACTCATCTCAGGCTGAAGATCATAGGTATCCACTTTGGGGGAAGCAATTAGCCCTCGTTGCTCGCCATCGTACGGCTCTTCACGACCACCGTTAAAAAAGAAAGTAACGTGGGGATACTTTTCAGTCTCTGCTGAGTGATATTGCCCGACACCAGCGGCTTCTATAACAGCACCGAGTGTTGATTGCGGTTTATCTTTTACAAACGCCACCGGGCAATTAAAATCCGGATGGTACTTTGTCATGGTTGTGAGCGATATCGGCGTGAAATCACCACGATCAAAACTATCAAAGTCAGCCTGGATGAGCGCACTGGATAACTCACGTGGTCGATCATTTCTGAAGTTAAAAAACACCACCTGATCACCGGCTCCAATGAGCTCAGCTCCGTCTATTACTGCGGGCAAGATAAACTCATCGGTTTTATCATCGTCCCATGCCGCTTTAATGACGGCCTCTGCAGACGTGCCTGACTCACCTTTGCCATGGACTATGGCATCAAATGCAAGCTGCACGCGCTCCCAGCGGTTATCACGATCCATCGCATAGTACCTGCCACTGACCGTTGCGATCTGTCCGTTGGCATCTGCCAGAGCTTTCTCAATCGGCTCAAGGTATACCGTTGAGCACTTGGGAGCCGTATCGCGTCCGTCAGTAATCATATGCAGCATGGGTCTTACCTTGTGAGATTTACAGGTCTCGATTAATGCCATCAGATGATCAAGGTGACTATGCACACCTCCATCAGATACCAGTCCGATCAAATGCAATGGCTTTGCGTTCTCACTGGCAGATTGACAGGCACCGGCAATAGCGCTGTTACTGGCAAATTCACCGCTCTGAATCGATTCATTAATGACCACCAGATCTTGCCGCAAGATACTGCCGCAACCTATCGTCAGATGCCCTACTTCCGAATTACCCATTTGTCCGGCAGGCAACCCCACAGCAAGTCCGGACGCCTCCAGCACGGTTACCGGGTTAGATGAATACAACTCATCAAGATTAGGGGTCCTGGCAAGAGCGACCGCGTTATCAAGTTTAGACGGGTTCAAACCAACACCATCCATAATGATCAACATGGTGGCGCGACGTGGAGCTCTGGTGGTAGATGTCATGAGAGGATTGGCCTGTGTATGGATCTATTTGCTCTAACCGGTATGAAAGAGCAAATCCAACATTAGATGCAACCCTGTTGTATTACAAGGTGACTATTAAGGGTACCGGGGAGATCGACTGCAGCGTTAACAGACTAGGCTTTCGACTCCGGCCCACTGCTATCGCCTGATTGCTGCCCGGCTTTATCGTCTGATGCAGTTGAGTCTTCATTGTAACGTGCATCGGAAGCCTGTTTGAACTCCTCCTGACGCTTCAGGAAGCCGCGTGAGAAAAATATCCCGATCTCAAACAAGATCCACATAGGTAACGCCAGCAGCGTCTGCGAAATAATGTCCGGTGGTGTGAGAAACATACCCACAACAAAAGCACCCACAATAAAGTAGGGTCGTTTCTTGGCTAAATCTTCAGGCGTGGTAGCACCCACAGCGACCAGTAGAATGGTTGCGACCGGCACTTCAAACGCTATACCGAATGCAATAAAGATTGTGATAATAAAATCAAGATAACGCCCGATGTCCGGAATGACTTCAACGCCCTCCGGTGCTACCCGGTTAAAGAAACCAAACACTAGCGGGAAAACAACAAAATAGGCGAACGCCATACCCAGATAAAACAGCAAGGTACTGGATAACAGTAACGGCGATACCAGGCGTTTCTCATGTTTATATAAACCCGGTGCCACAAAAGCCCAGATTTGATAGAGCAAGACCGGTGCGGCAAGCACCACCGACAGCAACAAACACACTTTAAAAGGAATTAAAAACGGGGCTGCAATATCGATCGCCTGCATGGTGCCGGCGTGACGGGTTAGCGGCTCGGAGAGGAAAGTCCAGATTTGCTTGGAGAATGGAAACAGGCACAGAAAGAAAATACCCACTGCCAGCAACATACGCAGCAGTCGGTCGCGCAGCTCAACCAAGTGCGACAACAGCCCCATCTCGGCACCAGTGCCATCATCTAAAATTTTGTTGCTCATAAAATTTGCGGGGTCATGCAGACCGACTGGAGTCCTGATCTACTCGTGGATCTTCTTCTGGCCGATCTTTCGGCTTGTCATCCAGAGGACTGGACAGCGGGTCCGATTCACTCTTGTCTTGCGTGGGCTCATCTACATTGCCGTAGGTATTGTAACCGGCAGCACGAGCTATATCCTGCATTTTATTGCTGTTCTCACGCGCCACATCGGCAGCGTCTTTAACTTGCTCAACTGCTGCGTCCATACCTTCACTGACGGAACGCTGTGCATCTTTGGCAGTGCGTTCAAGATCAGACTGGGTTTCCTTGACCATGGATTTGAGCTCGCGAATCTGATCTTCCTGACTCGACAGCATATTGCGCAGTTCATCGGTTTGCAGTTCATTGGCAATATCAGACTTAACACCTGCGACAAAACGCTGCATCTTACCGACCCATAAACCAATGCTGCGGGCGACAGACGGCAAACGCTCCGGACCGATAACGATCAGTGCAATAATTCCGATCAGTACGACTTCCTGAAACCCCATGTCAAACATGGCGCTCTATCTCCCGGAGGGTAAAGATGACAGTAAGCTACAGAAAAGTAGCAGACAGGTTGATGACAAAAGCTTCAAGGCTCAAGCTTCTTTCTTTTCTTTTTCTACTTCTTCGGCAACACGCTCTGCAGTGTTCTCGAGCTTGCCGGAAGTTTCCGGATCAGTGTCAGCTTCACTATCGTCTTCTTTTACGGCCTGTTTAAAACCCTTGACCGCGCCACCGAGATCTCCGCCGAGGTTACGCAGTCGCTTGGCGCCGAAAATCAAAACAACAATAACCAATACGATCAACAACTGGGGAATACTTGGCATCATAACGTTAGTCTCTTAAATTTCTTAATATGTTCGTTCTTAAAGGCACAGCCTGAATGTCATACCCGAGTAATTCGCCCGAGTTTTTTGCTCAGCCATTTATCCTGGGCGGTTTATCCTGGACCATTCATCCTGGGCCGTTTGTATAGGCACTTCCCTAACCACTCAAGCTTACGATCAGGATCAATAAGGCTGACAACAGACAGTTTAGTCTCATGGATCACTGCGCGATGCTTTTTCTTCATGACCGGAAAGCCCGAAACGACGCTGCAATTCCTGCAATACGTGCTCCGGTCCTAGGCCCTGTTCTGCCAGCATCACCAGCGTGTGAAACCACAAATCCGCCGTTTCGTGCACAATATCATCACGGTTGCCCGATTTTACGGCAATTATGGTTTCTGTGGCCTCTTCGCCCACCTTTTTTAGAATGGCGTCAGTTCCACCCTTATACAAGCTCGCCACATAGGAATCCGCGGCATTCGCTGATTTTCTGGCTTCAAGCTCCTGCGCCAGCTTTTCTAGAATCTGATCACTCATCGGGGTAGTTTACTTGTCGCTGGAATAAATTTCGCCCGGATCTTTCAAAATCGAGGCATTTTCAAGCCAGGCACGCTTATTTTCCTGTCCGTTTTCAGAACTGTGCCCCGGCTCATCCAGCTGCCGGTAAAAACAGCTATATCGACCGGTGTGACAAGCAATGCCCCCCTGTTGGTGAACTTTGAGCAGCACGACATCGGCATCACAATCGGTACAGATGCCGGATACCTGCTGGGTATGGCCGGAAGATTCTCCTTTACGCCACAGTTGGCCGCGTGATCTGGACCAGTAAACCGCCTGCCCGGTTTCAGCCGTTTGCGACAAGGCCTCACGATTCATCCAAGCCATCATCAACACCGCACCGGATTTATCATCCTGGGCAATGGCAGGTATCAGCCCTTTTTCATCCCACTTCAGCTGATCGAGCCAACTGCCAGTTCCCGGGTCAGACTCGGTGTCGGTCATAAGCGCACCTCGATGCCAGCATCGTGCATGGCCTGTTTGGCCTGAGCCACCGTGTATTCACCAAAGTGGAAAATGCTTGCCGCCAGTACCGCGTCTGCACCGCCGAGTTGCACACCTTCACACAAGTGCTCAAGCGTGCCGACACCACCTGATGCGATCACTGGTACATCAACTGCATCTGCGATGGCGCGATTCAAAGGTAAGTTAAAACCCGCTTTGGTACCGTCTCTATCCATACTGGTCACCAGTAGCTCACCTGCACCGAGTTCCGTCATCTTACATGCCCACTCTATTGCATCGAGCCCGGTCGCTTTACGACCCCCGTGGGTAAAGATCTCCCAACGCGGTGTCTCACCTTCTTTGTGCACACCTTTGGCGTCTATAGCCACAACAATACACTGACTGCCAACCCGATCAGAGGCCTCCTGTACCAACTCCGGGTTATGCACCGCCGCTGTGTTGATACTGACTTTATCAGCACCGGCATTTAATAATTTACGAATATCCGATACTGCTCGTACTCCGCCACCCACGGTAAGCGGAATAAACACCTGAGAAGCCACTTGCTCAACAATCTCGTAGATAGTATCGCGATTGTCTACACTGGCAGTG
>CAZQKJ010000079.1:0-11996 GCA_964593315.1 uncultured Granulosicoccaceae bacterium | reverse complement strand
GCCGGATCGAGCCCTTAAGGCCCCACACAGGACCATTCCTGTTGCAGTTTCCATCTACCGTAGGTCCACAGCAGTTAGATAAAATCGAATCGGTTATCAGCAACCTTCCAACGGACTATCGCAGTGCAATTGAAGTGAGACATAAAGCATTTTTCACACAACCCGAATTGCTCGAGCCACTATTAAGCCAGTATCAACTCGGTCGGGTCATCATGGATACCAGGGCTATTTTTCATGGCGACAAAGATCATCCTGAAGTGCTGGCAGCATTGCATAAGAAACCTGATTTACCCGTGCCTGGTTCGGTTTATAACCGCCTGCTGTTCGTTCGATTGTTACTGCACCCGGATGCTAAAAGCAATGAGCAGTATCTTGAGCAATGGGCAAGTCGAACAGCCAAAGCACTGCAAAGCCAATGCGAGTGTTTTGTGATGATCCACTGCCCGAATAACCAATATTGCCCGCAGTTTGCAGATCTGTTTCACCGAAGACTGATGCAACAATTCAATACGCAAACCGACTACGAGCTAAACCCCCTTCCCGCATGGCCGATACCTCAGCAGCAGAATTTGCTGTAAGAGACACACTAGTCTTACTCACTGGCAGGTGGATAACAATTGAGTTTTCAATTGCGCTACCTGCACCTTACCCAGCGCATTCTTCGGTAACGAATCCAGAAAAATCACATTGCGTGGTTGCTTGAATCGGGCCAGGCGCGTGCAGGCATTCAGCACATCTTGTTTATCGACACTGCCGACGATAACCGCTACCGGCACTTCACCCCAGCGCTCATCGGGCATACCAACAACTGCCAGCTCCTGTACACCCGGCACCTCTCTAATCACCCGTTCAAGCTCGGCTGGGTAGATATTTTCACCACCAGAGATGATGACATGTTTCAGTCGATCATCGAACCAATAATAGCCATCTTCATCCTGATGAGCGATATCACCGGTTTTAAACCAGCCATCGTTAAGGCTTTTTCGGGTCGCCGACTCGTTACACCAGTAGTGACTCAGAACATTATCTCCCTTAACTTCTATTTCACCCGCCTCGCCAATGGCTACTACCTGACCCTGATTGTCTGTCAATCTGATTTCACAATGCAGGCCGCTACGGCCAATACTGCCAACCAAATCTGAATCTTCAATACGTTGATAAATAGCGACAGGTGAGGTCTCTGTAGCGCCGTATACCTGTATGAGCGGTATACCAAACTGATGCACTCGACTGATCAGTGATACCGGCACATCAGTCGAGCCAATAGAGATCGCTCTGAGCGATTCATAGCGCTCTACATTCCACTCTACTGAATCCAACACGGCATTCAACAAAGTGGGTACCGAATTAACCAGTGTAATTTCTTTTTCAGCCAGGGCTTTTGCAGCACTATCTGCATCAAAACGGGACTGTAGCACGAGCGTCGCGCCACACAGCAAGGCAGGCAGCGGCTGTATGTTCAATCCACCGACATGAAACAATGGCAGAACATTTAGTACCCGGTCACTTGAGGTAAGATCTACCATGTGTTGCGTCATCTCGGAGCTACACTTAAGATTTCTCTGCGATAACACCGCACCCTTTGGCCTGCCAGTAGTGCCGGAGGTGTATACAATCAAAAGCGGATCCGTATCTCCCGAGTCAGCATGAATAGATTGCACGTTATCTGATGATGGTGGTGGAAAATGACAGGTACCAATTTGCACCCGTTGTACTGACTCATCAGCCGATTGCAGTTGCTGTGCGGTATCGCTAAAGTCAGAATCGTGCAACAACATCACTGGTGTACAATCACTCATCACGTAGCGCAGTTCATCGATGGACAAACGCCAATTCAGCGGCACCAGTACAACACCATATTTAGCCGCGGCAAAAACTGTGATGAACCAGTCCGGATGATTCAGCGCTAGTATCGCCACGCGATCACCGGGATTGAGACCGCTGTAGCGAAACCAGGTATCACAGCGATCAACCAGAGCTTTTAACTGTCCGTAGGTAAGCTCACCTGCTTCGCTATCAATAGCGACTTTATCCGGCTGTGTTTGCGCACGGCGTTCGAGGCTCTTGTAGAGGCTCATACGTCGTCGCTCTCACCCGGCTCATACAGTGCGGCTTTGCCTATCATGTCAAGGCACAATTCTGCGGTCCAGGGCAGCATCAGTGCCCCGCATCGGCTATCGCGGTACAAGCGTTCCAGATGAAGGGAGCGTAGCATTGCCTGCCCGCCACAGGTTCGAATAGCCAGTTGTGAAATCTCATTGGCATTTTCCATCACGGTATATTGCGCCGTCCAGGCTCGCAGCAGGGATTCTTTATCCGGGTTAGGTTTTGCCTCACTGATACATTGAAACCAGAGGGATTTAGTTTGCTCAAGCATTATTCGCATCTGTGCAATAGCAATCTGTTTGGTTGGATACATGCGTCTTTTAACCGGCGGCGTCCCGGGCATTTCACCGCGCAGGTAGGAGACCGCAAAGTCGTAGGCCGCCTGGGCAATACCCATGTACGCAGGAGTCAGCGTAGTAAACATGTGCGGCCACTGCTTGGCTGCATGAAAGTAGACACCACGCGGCATCAGCAATGCGCTCTCATCAACAAATACTTTATCAAAAATCAATGTCCGCGATACAGTACCGCGCATTCCCAACGGATCCCACTCTCCCTCAACGCTCACACCCTTGGCATCAGCGGGAATCGCAACATACATGGTATTGGAGCGGGACGGTTTGTCATTTTCACTCGCTAGCTCGGTACATAAAGCACCATAGTAATCAGCGTGTCCGGATAAAGATGCAAAGATCTTTTTACCGGATACAAGCCAGCCACCTTTGGTGCGCACTGCACGCGTAGCAAAAGCTGCCTTGCCAGCTGCCGCATCTCCACCTTCAGAAAAAGGCTGGGCGTAGATTGCACCATCATCAATGATTCTTTTGTAGTGCGCACATCGACCCTCAACCAGTTTTTCTCGCTGTTCATCTTCGAGTGTGAGTCCATCAGCCAGTGGCCCGGTCCATAAACAGGAGCTAACATGCATGTTAAATGTGAGCGCAGTGGCACCACAGTAGCGCCCAATCTCTGAAGCCATCAACATATAGGTTTTTAAATCAGCGCCGTGCCCGCCCTGTTCTTTCGGTATGCAGACCCCTAATAGTCCAGCCTTGTGCAGATCGGTAAAATTTTCTGTCGGGAAAGTTGCACTGCGGTCGTATTGTTCTGCGCGCTGAGAGAACACATTTTGACCCAGCTCTCGTGCAAGGGTAGATAGCTCAACCTGTTGTTGGCTCAATTGCCATTGTTCAGGATCGAATATCGGCGCATCTTTATTTTGAGTGGAAGTATCGGTCATTAATCTATAATTCGCTTGACGAAGCTCCGGACTATGGCGTTGAACTGATCTGGTTTTTCAAGATTGACCAGGTGCCCTGCACCGGCTAATTCATGATAGCTTGCATGACGTAGCTTCTGCGCCATTCTCTGCATGGTCGCAGCCGGTGCATTGGTGTCTTCACTACCTGACACTATACAGACGGGACAAGTTGTTTGTGTCCATTGTTGTCTGCGATCAAACGTCACCAGGCAGCTTAATACGCTACGGTAGACCGCGGCATCAAGATGAGCCATCGACTCGACCGCAGACTGAATAACAGCTTTTGATGTATCGCGTGCAACAATCTCCGGGATCGCGGCAGCCGCAAGCTGCGCCATTGTACGGCCGGCATCCAATGGCGCCAGACGTGCTGCCATGAAAGCCTCTTTAAAGGATTCATCTTTACCGCCAAAAGCGGTTGTCGTCGCAACCAGCACCAGAGACCTCACCTGTTGCGGATAACAATGATAGAGCTCTTGTGCAAGCATGCCGCCTATAGACTGGCCGATTAAATGTACAGGACCACAATCAAGTGACACGATAAAATTATTGAGCGCACTCGCCAGAGTTAAAAAACTCAGATCTGAAAGTGCACCAGAGCCACTATAGCCCGGCATGTTCCAGGAGATTACACGGAATTCATCAGACAGCTGTTCTAGCTGGGGCAGAAAGCTCGCATCATCGCCGCCTATGCCATGTAAACACAATAAAGTGCCAGCGTGATCGGTGCCGCACTCGACGTAATCGATACCAGCAAGTTGCCTGCGATAGATGGCCACTACACAGGTTGCCCTTGGTTAACCACAATCTGACCATCCAGTGCAATGGTACAACCCATCACTGGCAGGTCGAAGTGACCGCGAGTGAAACGACCTGCAAACTCGTTAGCGCCGGTTGAGTAAAGAAAGTTGCCGGCAACTGCTCGTAGCTCAGTGCCGTTGGTATCATTGCGATCATACATGGTCATGGCTTCATATCGCGCTGCCGGATTTAATCCCCAACCGACATGGCTGGTTGCATAGGCCGCCTTGTCACCAAACGCCTGCAAGTAGTTTTTCATCAGCGCTGTGTCGGCTCCCTGCCCCTCTATATCGCATACGTAATCATCTTTAATGGTTAAACGCACAGGTGATTCGATATAGCGTTTGAAGGTCAGATTAAGATCACCCGGTGCCAAAACCAGTGAACCGTTTACTGTGTTAGCCGCTGGAAAACTAACTACTAATCCACCAGGCCAGTGTGCCAGAGTGCCGGGTCGATCAGTCCAGCCCCAGACGCCAACGGTTGTGGCTTGCTGCATGCTCACTGAAAGATCAGTACCCGCCTCCGACACCACTGTCATCATAGAGGCTGATCTAAGGTCTTTTATCGATGCCTTGACTTTATCTTTTATAAGGTCATCCGGCACCAACCGACTCAATGCCTCCGGGTGTTCATTGGATACATTAAGAATACGGGTACCAGACTGTAAAATCTGCGCGGTCTGCGCTGCGTGCATAAGACCTTCAAGCGTTATGTCCACCACCACATCTGCCGCACAAAGGGCCTGCACCGCCGCTGGCTGGTTGGCCAACGCATCAGACGCACCGGTAGAACGCACCAGTGGCCCGTGCACCGTGGCAGCGGCAGGCAACACCAGTCTGTAGTAACAACGGCCTAACTGTGCCAGTGCCAGTTCCGTTAACTCTATGAGAACCGCGCGGCTGTCGGTTTCTGCCAATACTATGACTGTCTCATCTGGTTTGATTCTGCAGCGCTCAAGTACCTGAACAAAAGCATCCAGCCACACCCCGCTAATCCTCGTGTTACTCAAGATGCTTGCCTCACTAATTGCCACACGGGATTCACAGATTCGGGTATTTTTTCTGCTGTTGACGCTGTCGAGTATATATCAATTGCCCAAGATGAAGGTGGAGGCTTATATGTACTTATTGCGGCACCTGAGTGTCTCTCAGTGGAAACTCTAAACAGTAATCCACACTGACATTGCAGCACCTGTGATTGACTATTCTGAGAATAAGCGCAATATGCGCCATGGTGGACTCATTCCGGCTCTTAATACCGCCAAGACTAAAGTGTCTGAAATATCGGGGCGCCCCACCAGACAACTCTTATTGCATTTCAATCAACTCCACGAGACCACAATTCTGCAGTGCAGCCTCATCACTATGTGGCATCACGGAGATAACGCATCACTACACGACCCACAAGACAGACCAATAGCAAACAGGGCGCTTTGCTCATGCTCGGCGGCATGTTCCTATTTTCGGCGGTAGACACCCAGGCCAAGTTTCTCACTGATACCTTTGAACCTACGCAAGTGATCTGGTTTAGACAACTCGGTCTGTTTCTCGGAGTATTGGTGCTGTTGTGGATCAAGGGCCGCACTGTTCTTAGGACACAACAGCCGATTCTACAAATTACCCGTGGCATTCTTGCGATCTGCTCGGCGGTCATCTTTGTCTATGCAATTAAATACGCAGCGCTTGCAGATGCCGTAGCCGTGAGTTTCGTCGCACCTTTTTTCGTGACCATACTCGGTGCATTGGTTCTTCGAGAAACTGTCGGTGTCTATCGCTGGGCCGCTGTTCTGGTAGGTTTTGTTGGCGCTATGATCATCATCCGCCCGGGCAGCGATGCGGTTCATCCGGCAGTATTGTTGGTTGTGCTGGCAGCATTATTTTTTGCTATTCGACAAATCATCGGACGGCTGCTGGCAGACACAGACAAAACAACCACAACCGTCGCCTACACGGCAATCGTTGGAAGTCTGGTCATAACACTGCCCCTGCCTTTCGTGTGGGTAACACCACAATCAGGCTTTCAGGTACTACTGATCTGCACAATGACCATCATGGCAGGCGTCGCAGAAGTCATGGTAATCAGATCACTTGAAGTCGCAGAAGCGGTTGTACTTGCGCCGATTCACTACTCACTGATTATCTGGGGTACATTTTACGGATATGTTGTGTTCGGCCATCTGCCTGATTTGTGGACCTGGGTTGGCACCGGAATAATCGTCAGCGCGGGTCTGTTCACACTGTACAGACAATCCAGAATTAAGTGATTGGCTCGCCACAGTCATATCAACCAACTCTATCTCATCACGTTAAACTGATTTAGATACAGTGTAAACTCAATTCCCGGTACAACATCGAGACGTATCTGCTGATATGCGTTACTGGTACCTGAACTTTACAGTCAGTGACAAGCATTACATACAGATCATTTAGTCGCAGCAATGATAAGCCCGGGCGTTTTATAAGCATTTTATGAGCAATGGGTATCTATATGCACCGTGGTGTCACATAGTAGCGTGAAAAGCTCATTATTAGTGACGACATCTCCCAAAGCAGCAAAAGCCAATCTACATGCAAGACTGGAAAAAACTCACGTCTTTCGTTACGGCCAATGAATGTAACTGGAGCCGAGAACCCACGGCAACATCCTCGCAGTGGGGAATCCACCTCGAAGACACGCCGCCACATAACCGGTTATTAGGCCCGGTATTTAGCCGAGGCGGCCCGGCCGGTCTGGTAAAACAAAACAATGTCACTGTGTGCGAATGGGGAGATATCCACCATCCCGATATGACCTTCAGTGTTACTAAAACTTACCTTGCCTTACTCACAGGTATCGCAGTTGATATGGGGCTGATCAATAACCTTGACGCTGCTATCAGTGACACGCTAACCGGATTAAGTTTCGATCATCCGCAAAATCAACACATTACCTTCAGGCACATGTTGCAGTTCACCAGTGAGTGGTCGGGTAGCTGTTTTGGTATACCGGATCAAGTAGATCACTATCGGGTAATCGGTTTGCAGCCTGAAAAAGCCTCAATCCCTAAAGGCACCAAAAGACCGTTGCACAGACCCGGCACGCATTGGGAATACAACGATATCAGAATAAACCAGTTCTCACTGGTGCTGCTACATTTGTTTGAACGCTCGCTGCCGGACGTTTTCAATGAACACATTATGCAAAAGATCGGCGCCAGCAACACATGGGCATGGCACGGTTATGATAACAGCTACGTCGATATAAACAGTCAATCGATACAGAGCGTACCGGGTGGTGGTCACTGGGGAGGTGGCATGGTGATATCACCATCAGACCAGGCATTAATCTCTCAACTAATACTGCAGCACGGACAATGGAAAGGTGAATCACTCATTTCTAAAAGCTGGTTTGCCGACATGTTGGCGCCATGCGCCATTGCTCCGTTCTATGGCTTCTTTATTTGGCTGAACACAGCAAACTGTATTAGCCATGCAGCAAGCGCCGAAAGCTACTTTGCAATGGGTATTGGCGGACAGCTGATATGGCACGACCCTGCTCGAGATTCGGTGGTTGTTTTTCGCTGGCTAAACGACAACGCAATGGAACATGCAATAGAGCTGGCAGCTGATCAGCTGGATAAGCACCAGCCAACATCCTGACTTTTTGGATTGTACTAAAGTCGGTCACCAGCATGGATCCTTCTGATCACAAATCACTCTGAGGCAACACCCATGCAGATCAATAAATATCTGATTCTTCTAGCGGCGCTGGCGCTGTTAATTGTTACCCTCGTTGCAACGTTACGCGATGGTTTTTTTACCGGCATGGCTATACCTTTCCAGGCTGGTTTCTGGACATGGCAATATTTTATAGACCTGGTGATAGCGCTTGGGCTGGTGCTTGTCTGGCTCTGGCGTGATGCCCGTAGCAGAGGAAAATCTCCATATCCGTGGGTAATAGCGACGCTATTTTTTGGCTCTTTCTCACCGTTAGCTTATTTGTTTTTTAGAAGCCAGGATCAAAACATACCCTAATCGATACATCCGGTTAAAGTCGCCACAAATTTGTTTCGCAATAGCTACGCTTGCAACACAACTCCAGATACTTTTATTTACTACAAGTAGCGATTAGCGCTCGGTTTTGCTTAACAGGCAGAAGACGCCCGCCTTGGTCGGCGCACTTTGTAGATCCGTCAAAAAAACCACAGCCTCGGCATTTTTCTCGAATTCTATTCTCTGTTTCAATATTCCGGTTCAGACTAACTAAATTTTAGAAACTCCGAATGAATTATACGAATATTCAGCTATCCTTAATCGGGACGCAACCTAAACAGCCACGGTCGTTGATTCTGAGCGTAGTCTACGAATGAGTCATAATTTTGATAGAGCTGTTTAACCCTCCTTATCATTACATGGAACAAGGTCGGCTTACTTTGCAACTTCATTGTTTTTCATTGCCCGCACTGTTTTCAGTTATTCTGAAATCTGGAAATACCGAGCGTCACTTCTGCACCCAAGCCCTACAGCTATCGCTCTGATATGGATTTCCGTTCATTATTCAACGCTCTGCGATTAACCAGGGCGAGAACATCACGCTGTGCTGACCTGGCCAATCCTGAGCTCCTCCAGTTACGCAAAGAAAACACCGAACTGAAATCGCGCATAGACTATTCACAGCTCGGTTACGTCAGTGTCGATAGCAACGCGAAAGTGATCGCGACAAACCCTTCCGCAGAAACACTTCTGGGAAATACAAAAAATCAGCTACTCAACACAACCCTGTATCACTATTTTTCCGATTCCGATCTGCCGCACCTCCAACATGTGATTCAACAAGCAACGCACGGCACTGCAACCAAGTTGCGCACAACCGCAGGTGGCACTGACAATTGTATTCCCGTGATGCTCTATCTTTGCCCTGTCAAACCTCAGTCACGGAAAATATGCCAGATCACACTGGTAGATTTAAGCGAGCACAAAGCGGCTGAAGACTGCCTTAGAATCGCACGCGACGGACTTCATCATATTGCCAGTCATGATGCACTCACCCGTTTGCCAAACCGTGTCGGGTTCAATGACCGGCTTGAAACCACCCTGATCAAAGCGAAAAACCTGAAGCAACAAGTTGCAGTGATGATCCTGGACCTCGATCAATTCAAACGTATTAATGAACCGTTGGGTCACCAAACCGGAGATCAACTTTTAAAAGCAGTAGCCAACCGATTGAAAAACTGTGTGCCGTTTGGAAGTGATATGGGTCGATTGTGGGGGGATGAGTTTGCCATTACCGTTGAGAACATCAACACTCACGAAGAAATAGCATGCGTTGCAAAAGAGATTCAGGAACAACTTGCAAAGCCTTATTTTTTAGGCGATCACGAACTCATCACTGGTGCGAGTATCGGTGTGGGCATTTACCCGGAACACGCCTCCACCGCCGAAGGATTGATCCGTGCTGCCGGTAACGCACTGAATGTTGCAAAGTCAGAAGGCCGCAACCGCACTCAGTTCTTTAAGTCAGGCCTGGACAACCCGGTGCACCAGAGATTCAAACTCGAAAGTGATCTACGGCGCGATATACGTGATGACTGCTTTGAGCTGTATTTTCAGCCGCAGTATGACTTGAGCAAACGAGGTATTGTCAGTTATGAAGCGCTATTAAGATGGAACCACCCACAGCGCGGGCTGTTATCACCCGATTCCTTTATTGACCTGGTCGAAGAGACCGGACTCATAGAGCCACTGGGAACCTGGGTCATGGAAGAAGCCTGTACACGTTTCGCACAGCTTAAAGCGAACGGCAATCCGGTGGAGAGGATTAGTGTCAATGTATCCGCAAGGCAATTCGCCAAAGGCGACTTATGCGTCAAGATCAAGGACATATTGCAAAAAACTGGCACTCCACCACAAGCACTGGAAATTGAACTCACCGAATCGGCGTTAATTGAAGACCTGTCTGACAGTCTTGAGGTACTCAAACAGCTTAGAGACATAGGCGTGGATATCGCAATCGATGATTTCGGCACGGGTTACTCATCTTTTAGCCGCCTGCAACGACTGCCCGTCACACGGGTTAAGATAGATAAAACATTCATTCAGGATATACCCCACAACCCAAGCAATGAATCCATCGTGCGGGCAATAATCTCTGTTGCGCATGAGCTACAAATGGAGGTTGTAGCAGAAGGTGTCGAGACGCACAGTCAGGCTAAATTCCTGAGCACCGTGGGCTGTGATCTGCTTCAGGGTTACTACGTCGGCGAGCCAGGACCTGTGTCACGCATAGCGGCAAAAGCAAAACTCAAAACCAGTCATAAGGCAGCTGCCCTGGCCTAGTCACACTGAGCTTTGCGCCGCCCTTTTTGCTCAAAAGCTTGCTTCACCTCCTCCCGATTGGCATGCTTAAGCATTGCCAGCTTTGGAGTGGACCATGCCCGTAACCAACAGATTCGCCGACTTACTACCGGAGATAACTGAATGGCGTCGCGATTTACACCAGCACCCTGAACTCCTTTTCGATGTGCATCGCACCGCGAATGTGGTGGCAGAAAAGCTTCGTGAGTTCGGCGTTGATGAAGTAGTAGAGGGCATCGGCAGAACCGGTGTTGTTGGCATCATCAATGGTAAAAAAGATAGCGCTAATAGTGTGATCGGCCTGCGAGCAGATATGGATGCACTGCCAATTCATGAAACCAGCGGAGTCGCTCACGCCTCAACCACTGAAGGGAAAATGCACGCCTGTGGCCACGATGGTCACACCGCCATGTTGTTGGGTGCAGCAAAATACCTTTGCGAAACCCGAAATTTTAACGGGAAAGTTGCGGTTATCTTTCAACCTGCCGAGGAAGGTGGCGGGGGCGGAGATGAAATGGTCAAAGACGGCATGATGGACCGCTTTGGTATTCAGGAAGTCTATGGCATGCACAACTGGCCAGGGATGGAAATTGGCCACTTTGCACTTCGGTCCGGCCCGTTAATGGCAGCAGCTGATCAGTTTGATATCGTCATCACGGGTCGCGGTGGTCACGCTGCAGCACCCCACCGTGGCATTGACCCAACGGTTACCGCTTCTCAATTGATGCTCGCCTTACAGTCTGTTGTGTCACGCAATGTTGATCCATTGGAAAATGCGGTGGTCTCGGTTACGTCTTTCCAAACCGACACCGTGTCCTACAACGTGATACCGCAAACAGTTAGTTTGAAGGGCACCGTGCGGACTTTGTCATCTGAAGTGCGCGATGCAGTTAAAGCAAGAATGGAAACACTGGTAGAGCACACCGCGAAGGCCATGGATGCTACGGCCTCATTTGAATACCACTATGGTTATCCGGTATCGGTAAACTCTGAAGAGCAAACAGACTTTGCTGCAGGTGTAGCGGCTAAAGTATCAGGCGCCGATAAGGTGGATTCCAACGTGGCACCTGTTATGGGTGCAGAAGATTTCTCCTATATGTTACAGGCAAGGCCCGGGGCGTTTATCTTTATGGGTAACGGCGACACCGCACTATTGCATCACCCGGATTACGACTTCAATGATGATGCAATCCCGCACGGTTGCTCGTATTGGGTACAGCTGGTAGAAGAAGCGTTGCCTGCTTAACGCTGTTTTTACAGGAAGTGCCGGTGCTGACAGTCAGCCCGGGAGCGTCCAATTAACAAATTGACTACCCAAACGTCGTACTTGCACATGTTATTCTTTTTCGGAATGCATAGTATTGCACTCATAAATCCCCATGCAAGAAGCACGAGGATTAACCACAACACCAGCTCGATCATCACAATATGAAAGTCGGTGCACTGAAGAGGTGGCAACTGATTTCTGCAGTCAGGCGCGCACCATCTACAGA
>CAZQKJ010000078.1:0-12034 GCA_964593315.1 uncultured Granulosicoccaceae bacterium | reverse complement strand
CCGGCGTATCGATTATTAAAGTTGTTGGCGATCTCTTGCAGCTCTTCAGATTTGTAATCACGATCCAGTGTAAGAATGCGGTTCTGAACGTTCTTTTCATTGACCACAATGATCACCAGCACCCGCTGCTCTGACAATGGCAGGAATTCAATCTGTCTGAAGATAGTGGCTGTGCGCTTGGGCAGCGTGACGACACCGGCCATATTGGTGAAGCCCGAAAGGTAATCGGTTGCGTGCGTCAGCAGCGAGGTCTCGTTTTGATCCGGCTGCAAGCGGGCTTTGAGATCGCCCAGGTCTTCCTCAACCAGCGGTTGCACCTGGAGCATGGTATCGACAAACAACCTAAAGCCATCCGAGGTAGGCACTCGCCCGGCAGAGGTGTGAGGCGCTGAGAGCAAACCCATTTCTTCCAGATCGCCCATCACATTGCGCACAGACGCAGCGCTGACATTGACGCCAGGCATTTTTGACAGGGTGCGAGAACCGACTGGATTGCCGTCGTCGATGTACTGCTGCACCAACAGGCGAAAAATCTGCTGCTCTCGTTCGCCTATTTCACGAATTGGTGTAAAGTTGTCCATGCGGTGCCGGTGCCCGATCCGAGTTTCACATTTAACTATGATATAACGCCGCGTCAGGCCGGATACAAGTCACCAGCGCGGTATTTGTCTAAGTTTGGTGTCTAAGTTTGGCAGAACCAGGCCCGGGGTCCAAACCGTATCTCGAACCACGTCTCAAACCGACCTTCCCAATCATAACCTTCCCAATCATATGATAGTACGCAAGAAAACGCGCGGTGTGAAAGTTGGCAACGTAATAATTGGCCAGCAGCATCCGGTAGTGGTGCAGTCAATGACCAATACAGACACTGCAGACGTCGTTCGCACCACCAACCAGATTGCCGATCTGTCGCGAGCCGGTTCAGAACTGGTCAGAATTACAGTCAACAACAACGAAGCTGCCGCGGCAGTCCCGGAAATCCGCGAACGACTCGAAAAGCTCGACTGTCAGGTGCCACTGGTCGGCGATTTCCATTTTAACGGCCACAAATTGCTGACAGACCACCCGGCCTGTGCCGAAGCTCTGTCCAAATTCCGCATTAATCCCGGCAACGTCGGGCGCGGCAACAAGCGCGACAACCAATTTGCCGCGATGATCGAAATCGCCGCAAAACTGGATAAACCGGTCAGAATTGGCGCGAACTGGGGCAGCCTGGATCAGGAACTGCTGGCTGCCATGCTGGACGATAATGCCGCAGCTGCTGAACCGCTGGAGCTGCAGGAGCTTTATCGCAATGCCGTTATACGCTCGGCGCTGGAAAGCGCCAAACAGGCAGAGGATTTCGGGCTGCCGGCAGATAAAATTATTGTCAGCTGCAAGATGAGCCGGGTACAGGATCTGGTCAGTGTCTACCAGGATCTCAGTGAATCCTGCGACTACGCCCTGCATCTGGGCCTGACCGAAGCTGGCATGGGTAGCAAAGGTATCGTTGCATCGACCGCAGCACTGGCGGTATTGATGCAACAAGGTATCGGCGACACCATAAGAATATCACTGACGCCCGAGCCTGGCGGTGATCGTACCCGTGAAGTGGTGGTGGCGCAGGAGATTCTGCAAACCATGGGATTGCGATCATTTACCCCGATGGTCACTGCCTGCCCCGGCTGCGGTCGAACCACCAGCACCGTGTTTCAAACCTTGGCAGAAGACATTCAAAGCCAGCTGCGCGATGCCATGCCCGAGTGGAAACACAAACATCCGGGAGTTGAGAACATGACCGTTGCGGTAATGGGCTGTGTGGTCAATGGTCCGGGTGAAAGCAAGCACGCAAACATTGGTATCAGCCTGCCCGGCACTGGCGAACGTCCGGTAGCACCGGTCTATGTCGATGGCGAAAAAACCGTCACACTCAAGGGTGACAACATTGCGGAAGAGTTTCAGAGTATTGTCGGTAAGTATGTTGAGCAAAACTATACGGCTGCCTAGATCGCATTACTCATGAGGTGATCCAAAATTCTGCATTTATAGAGTTATAGTTAAGTGTCCATTGACTTCCAAACCAGGCCAACTAAAGCCCACTCGGTAAAACAAACCCAATGAAAAATACGGTTGGCCTGACACCGCCGACCCATTCATTCGGCATACAGCACAACGCATTGATCATTGGTGCCGGGCTTGCCGGTTGTGCCGTTGCGAATGCACTGGCCCAAAGAGGCTACTCGTGCACAATCTACGATACTCATGCAACCACAGCATCCGCGACTTCATCGATACCGGTTGCCTGTATCAGACCTGCATCAAGCGGTGACGAACTGCATACCCGTTATTACACAAAAGCCTTTAAACTTTGTATCGATAAACTCAACAGTAAACTGTTCACTCAGTGCGGCGCACTGCAATTGATAAAAACAGGCCACGATAAAAACCTGCCATCAGATTCAAAGACTATTGCCGCAAAAGCGGCATCATCACTGGCAGGCACCCATATAGCAAGTGATGCATGGTACAGCGAACAATCCGGGTGGGTCATGCCAAAGGCGCTGTGCGAACACTGGATTAATCACAAAAGCATAGAGGTAACAGGCCGGACAACCATCACAAGCCTGCGTCAGACTGAATTCGGCTGGCAGCTACTTAGCGCAAACACCGTAGTAAATGAATCTGCGCTGGTGATTCTTGCTAACGCAGCGTCAGCAAAACAGTTTGCACAGGGATCGCATTTGCCACTGCAGCAGTCGGGTGGCCAGATTGATTTATTTGCCTGTGAGGCGCCAGACCTGCAAAAGGTTATTCACTCTGACAACTACCTGGTGCCAACCCCTAAGGGGGTTTGGAGTGGTGCGACGTTTCATCGCAATCAAAGCACTGCCGCTATAACAGCGGCGGACAGTAGCGCCAACCTGAATGCTGCAAACCACATCGCCCCACGCCTATCATTGTCAACAAAACCGATCCAAAGCTTTGCCGGCGTGCGCACCGCAACACCAGACAGACTCCCGGTAGTCGGGGCTATGCCGGATGAAACATCGTATCGACAACTCTATCGGGATTTACGCCACGGCAGACCCGCAAGCTCTTATCCCGAGCCTGTGTACTTGAGTGGATTATATATAACATCGGCTTTTGGATCTCGCGGGGCTACCCAAGCGCTGTTAGCGGCTGAGCTACTGTGTGATCTGATAGCAGACAGTGAAGTGGATACAGATTTTATACAGGCGCTTCATCCTGCACGCTTTCTGTTAAACAGTATCCGCCGTAATCAAGGTTTAGCGGATAGCTGACATTAGATTATGATCGACATTCAATTGAGAAGGTTTGCGCTTCTCACTAATACTCAGACAATTTAACTGCTCGTGCGCTTGCCAGTGAATCAATAGCGGCTTCTGCAAGTTGTAGTGATGCCACCCCGTCATTATGATCAGCTAATGGTGCCGTACCTTTTTGAAGCGCACTGACAAAGTCTGTGAGCTCCAGTCGATAAGCTTCAGCATAACGCTCCAAAAAGAAGTACTGTGGCGTTTCTGTAGTGACTCCCGCATCTCCTGAAAAAACAAGATTGGTGTCAGTGTTATTCATAGCCTGCAGCATACCACTGGATCCAAATGCCTCTATACGCTGATCGTAACCGTACACGCAGCGGCGGCTATTAGTGATGATGGCAAGCCTTCCACTGCGTGTTTTCAATGTTACGGTAGCGGTATCTACATCACCTGCCGCGGCTATGGCAGGATCTACCAGTGCGCTGCCAGTCGCGTAAACCGAATCAATCTCCTCGTTAAGGATCCACCTGGCAATATCAAAGTCGTGGATCATCATGTCACGGAACAAACCACCAGATACTTTAACGTACTCGATCGGTGGAGGTGCAGGATCCCGACTGATGATCAACAGTGTTTCGATATCACCTATATCCCCATTGCTAACCCTCTTATGCAAAGCACTAAACTGAGGATCGAAGCGGCGATTGAATCCCAACCCGCATAAAATACCAGCGTCATCGACAACTTTAGCTACTTCGCGAGCACTGGCTAAATCGAGGTCAATTGGCTTTTCACAAAAAACAGCTTTGCCTGCAGCTGCACAACGTTTTAACAGATCTGCATGTGTGTCTGTGGCACTTGCAATAATAATTGCATCCACCTTGTCATCTGTAAAAATTGTATCGAGTTCGGTCACCTCTGCGTTGCACTCTGCAGCAAGCTCAACAGCAGCAGGCTCGTGAATGTCAAATATGTAACGGATACTGGTATCAGGCATGCCGTTGACAGCCCTGATATGTACCTTGCCAATGCGGCCAGCACCTATGAGTGCGAATTCTGTAGCCATAGTTTTTTATCTGTTCCGGTCGTCCGGTTGATTATCCAGCCCGGGAGTTTGTATGCGCCATTGACTGCAGCACTGTTCTGGTTGCAGCGACTACCGGATCACGGGTTTGCTTCAGTATGGTATTTCTATCAAATTCGGTACTGTCATTGTTTACTGCATCTCGCAGCGCACTACCAAACGCCATTCTAAGTTCTGTACCAATGTTGTACTTGCAGATGCTGGTCGATTGAGCAAAATCACGGCGTTGCGATGCCGGCACACCGGAACCGCCATGAATAACGAGTGGAACACCGGTTTGTTGCTGAATCGATTCAACGCTTGATCGATCCAGTCCATCAGACTTCTGCGTCTGTAAATGCACATTACCAACGGATACAGCCATAGCGTCCACACCGGTCTCAGTAGCAAACAGCGCCGCCTCAACCGGATCGGTGCGAGCTGAAGCTTCGCCGTTGGCATAACCGACAAATCCGATTTCACCTTCACAGGATATTGCACCTGAACGCGCAAGCTCTACCACCGCTGCTGTTTCGTCGATATTCTGATTCAACGGCTTGCGAGAGCCATCGTACATAAGGGATGTGAATCCACTGTCCAGTGCCTCAGCACACTCTTCCATTGTATATGCGTGATCAAGATGCGCCACCACCGGTACACTTGCCTGCTCCGCCAGGTGGATAAACATTTTTCCAAGTACAGGTAGCGGTGTATGTTCACGGCAACCAGGGCCTGCCTGCAGGATAACGGGAACATTTTCAACTTCTGCGGCTTCTACATAAGCCCTCATGTCTTCCCAGCCAAGGCAGACCAATCCCGCCACTGCATAACCCTCTTTGAGTGCCGGTTGTAGCACCTCCGCCAGTGTGGCAACCGTCATTTAAATTTTGCGATCATGTCTTTAATACCTGGAATTGTCTCGATCTGATAGGCGTGTGTGGGTTGAAAAAACTGCACTAACGATCGCTGCGTTAAACCACCTAGAATGGTGAAATAATACATTTCATAACCAGGTAAAACAGCGCATGGATGATAACCGTTATCAATGCAAATGGTAGATCCATCAACAATGTGGTAGGCATCACCGGGTTTGTTATCCTCACGTTGTAGCATCTGCATGCCAGACCCATGATTGGGCTTGAATCGAAAATTATAAGTTTCATCGTGGCGGGTTTCGTCGGGTAATCGATTGGTATCGTGTTTGTGCGACGGGAACCCGGACCAGCCTCCCGCGCCCACTGTATACAGTTCACTCACCAGTAGTCGCCCAACTTTGTCGTGTTGTTTCTGACCGAGAATATGCTTTATTTTTCGATGTGTTTTCGTATCGTCTGATCCGTACTGAACCAGATCAATTCCATCTGTGCGCACATCGAACGGTTCCAGCACTTTGTCGTATTTGGCGCCCGCTATAAAGGTTTCTGTTTCGTCGCTGACGCAAGAGATAGTTACTTTGGCACCGGATGGTATGTAGACCCCTTCAGGCTCCCCATCCCAGACATCTTCCGTGCGTTTGCCCAATGAAGGAAAGCTCAAACCTTCAACCTGCACATCAACACAACCGGTGGCAGGTACGATACAAGTTTCGTAATCCGGCACCTGATACTCAAAAGCCTGACCCTTTTGCAGTTTGACGATATTAAAATAGTTCAGCGGAACAGTTGGATCATCAGCGTTGACGATCGGAATATTCTTGTTGTCGAACGGCGCAATATGCATTGTCAGTCTCTTGTTTTACAAAGTTCACTAATTAAGTTGATGTTCGTTAACAGCTAGAAAATCATCGAGCTCGGAAGTGGTTGGCATAGCTGGTGCGCAACCGACTTTAGAGACCACAATAGAGGCACAGGCAGAGCCTCTTAGCACTGAGTCTTTAATGGAGTTGCCGGCGGCCAGTGACGCAATAAAGCCACCCATAAAACTGTCACCAGCACCTGTGGGCTTGAGTGCCTGCACCGGGTAAATTCCCGTTTGAAACTCATCATCAGGAGTAATGGTTATTGCGCCTTTTTCTCCCATCTTATAGACAACTATCGTCGCGGTGGTTTGTGCAAGCTCACGCGCTTTGGCCAAACCCAGCTGGTAGTCCCCCGCCATAAATCCAAATTCTTCATCGTTGCCGATTATGACATCGCACAGCGCCCCGGCCTTTGAATACACCTCGGCCGCTTCCTGTTTGGAGTTCCAGCTGTAGGGCCGGTAGTCGACATCAAAGATGAGTGCCAGTCCCTGCTCGCGTGCAAGCTCAAAGGCATGGAACGCAGCACTGCGGGAGGGCTCGGCAGCAAGCACGGTACCTGTGGTTATCAATGCACTGTAAGGCGAAAAATCCACCTTGTTAATGTCATCAATACTCATTTGGAAATCTGCTGCACCGTTGCGATAAATGACCGACTGATGGTCTTCCACTCTGCTCTCAACCACGGCCAGTGAATTTCTATACTCGCCATCCTGCGATCTTACATAGCGGGTATCCACTCCGTAGTGCTCTAGCTGGTTAATACAAAACCGCCCCACAGCATCATCGGATACACAGGTCACAAGCGATGTCTGGCCGCCATGCTTCTGGATGGCCACACAGATATTTGCAGAAGAGCCGCCAACGCAACTGAAGAACTGCGTGGCCTCTTCTGTTTTGGTGCCCGGTGGATCAGGATATAAATCCATTCCCGCACGGCCAATAACGATAAAACGATTACTTGCGAGTTGAGAAAGGTCAAACATACCAAGCTGCATCCGTAAGGTGGCGACTCACTACACACCGCGCCTTTGTTTATCTCTGGAGGACTCCCAGTCTTTATGAGCAGCGGCTACTTTCTTATTTTCCGATACGTGAGGCGTACCGATTTCCCACCAGGTATGACCTTCGGTCGTCCATCCGTCGTAGGCGTCCACCTGCATCACAATGACGCTGGATTTATCCGAGGCTTTTGCACGCTTAAATGCCTCGCCAAGCTCTGCCGGATTACTCACGGTTTCAGCGTTCGCACCCATTGCCGCTGCATGGGCTTCAAAATCAACAGCCACTGGGTCGGTGATTGTCGGGCAGTCTTTTATAAGGTTATTGAAACTTTCATTGCCAGTGTTATTTTGCAGTTTGTTGATGACTGCAAAACCACCATTGTCGAGCACAAGAACAATTAATTTTTTTCGACTTAACACCGATGAATAAAGATCGGAGTTGAGCATAAGGTATGAACCGTCACCGGTAAAGACAATAGTGTCCTGACCTGGCTCGTTCTCAGATTGTGCAATACGCGCTCCCCACCCACCGGCAATCTCGTATCCCATGCATGAGAAACCAAACTCGACATCGACTGTGCCTGTTTTAAGCGTTCGCCAGTTAGCGGTTACCTCGGCCGGTAGTCCACCAGCTGCCGCAACCACTCGATCAGCAGGATCGCAAAGTTCGTTAACAACACCAATGGCCTGAGCATAGGAGTTGGGTCGATTCCCGTGCGCCACATTCATCGCAACGTATTTGTCCCAGGTGGCCCGCTCACTCTGTGCCCTGGATGTCCAGCCGACAGGTGTTTTGTATCCGTCAAGTGCCGCATTCAGTGCTTTGATACCAAGCTTTGCATCAGATACCACAGGCAGTGACCGGTGTTTGGCAGCATCATGCCGCGCAGCATTCAACGATATAAACTTTGCCTCTTTTGAAAATGCCGTCCATGAGCCGGTAGTAAAGTCTTGCAGTCTTGTGCCTACTGCCAATATAACATCGGCCTGCTCCGCAATAGTATTGGCAGAATCAGAACCGGTGACACCCAACGGTCCAGTGTTCAATGCGTGGGTCGATTCAAAGTTGGCTCTTCCTGCGATGGTCTCAACAACGGGTATCTGATACTTTTCTGCAAAGTCTGTGACTTCAGCAATAGCGCGTGAATACTGCACACCACCACCGGCTATGATCATGGGCTTCTTTGCCGTCTTTAATAGATTTGCAGCATCGTCTATTTCATGTTCATCAGGACTGATGCGTCTTATGCGATGTACTTTCTTTTCAAAGAAAACATCCGGATAGTCATACACCCACCCCTGAACATCCTGCGGCAGTCCGAGAAACGCCGGGCCGCAATCGGCAGGATCAAGCATGGTTGCTATCGCTGCAGGGAGTGACTGAATTATCTGAGCCGGGTGACAAATACGGTCCCAATATCGGGTAACCGGTTTGAATGCATCATTGACACCGGAGGTAGGATCGTCAAAATTTTCAAGTTGTTGTAGTACCGGGTCCGGTAGTCGGGTCAGGAAAGTATCACCACATAACATCAGCATGGGGAGGCGGTTTGCATGCGCCAGAGCTGACGCAGTTAAGAGATTGGCAGTACCTGGTCCTGCGGAGGCAGTGCAGAACATCATTCGTTGTCGCAAATGATATTTTGCATAGGCAGCGGCGGCAAAGCCCATGCTCTGCTCATTCTGTCCACGGTAGAGTGGTAGTTCGTCTCGGTGGTGATAGAGCGCTTCACCAAGGCAAGGCACGTTGCCATGGCCAAAAATACCAAAACCACCGCCGAACAACCGTTGTTCGACCAGGGATCCGTTATCCTCAACTACGATGTACTGATTAGCAAGCCACCGCACTATCGCCTGCGCCAGGGTCAGTTGAGTGGTGCCGTCCGCTGCCTGGCTCATTTTTTACCCCGTGATTGCATCATCATATCGAACACTGTGCCGTGATTTCAGGTTGACGGTTCATGAGCTCGAAGGATAACATGCAACCGGTTGCAATATAAGCTGCAACGCAGGCCTTTTACACTGACTCTACGACTTTTTCACAGGTCAGTCCTCCTACAAATTACCGTCTGTGGCAAGCTCGCCCGGTCTCAGAAAAATATTAACTTACAAAAGGTGCCAATCAATGGCCATCAGAATTGGAAATGCGCCCTGCTCCTGGGGAGTAGAGTTTGCTCAAGACGACAGAAATCCAAGCTGGCAAACCGTTCTTCAAGAATGCGCCGATGCAGGTTATACAGGTATTGAACTTGGCCCTGTTGGCTTTATGCCGGAAGACCCCGCGGAACTAGCCGACGCGTTGGCAGCACACAACATGGAGCTAATCGGTGGCGTAGTTTTCAGAGCTTTCCACGATCCTGCGCAATGGGACGATGTACTCGACGGTGCGCACCGCACCTGTGCTGCGCTGAAAGCCCACAATGCCGAACACTTTGTACTGATCGATTCAATCTCGCCACGCCGAGCACCCACCGCAGGCCGCGCTTCTGAAGCCGAACAAATGGATACCGATGAATGGAATGCTTACAAAGGACGTATTGAAACTGTCGCTAAAATTGGTCGGGACGAATACGGGTTGATACCCGAGATCCACCCTCACGCAGGGGGCTTTATGGACTTTGAGCCGGAGGTTGAACGATTACTCGATGAAGTCGATAGTGACCTGCTAAAGATTTGTATAGACACGGGTCATTGCACCTATGCGGGCTTTGACCCGGTTGCCTTTATGGAACGCCACATGGACCGCATCACTTACGTTCACTTTAAAAGCACCGATGCAAAAATCAAACAGGCGGCAATCGAAAATCGTACCGGTTTTTACGATGCCTGCGGTCAGGGTATTTTTTGTAATTTGTCTGACGGTGAGGTCGATTTCCCGAAGGTCCGTGATTTACTGGCTGCCCACAACTATCAGGGCTGGTGCACGATAGAGCAGGATTGTGATCCTAACCTCGATCCTGATCCATTGGGTGATGCCCGCGTTAACCGCGAATATTTGCAATCTATCGGTTTCTCCTGAAGCACACTTTCCACGCAGCTCACTAAATCCGTTTAATTTTTAAAGCAGCAATAAACATGGCAAAACTAAACTGGGGCATCGTCGGTGGTGGCGAAGGCAGTCAAATCGGGCCAGCGCACAGACTGGGTGCAGGACTTGACGGGCTATATAACTTTACCGCCGGAGCACTGGACCATCGTCCGGAAGAAGGCAGACGTTATGGGCAAGAGCTCGGGCTTACCGATGATCGAGCCTATGGCAACTGGCAGGAAATGCTCGAAGGTGAAAACAGCCGGTCAGATCGCATTGATCTGGTGACGGTTGCCACACCCAACTCAACACACTTTGAAATCACCAAAGCGTTTCTCGAGGCAGGCTATAACGTGTTGTGTGAAAAGCCAATGACCATGACGGTTGAAGAAGGCGAAGAAGTTGTAAAAATTGCCAGAAGTACCGGCCGCATTTGCGCTGTGAATTACGGCTATACCGGTTACTCCCTGGTCAGGCACATGCGTGCGATGGTTGCACGGGGTGACCTTGGAAAGATAAGACTGGTAAAAGCTGAATTTGCACACGGTCACCATGCTGATGCAGCAGATGCTGACAACCCCCGTGTCAGGTGGCGCTACGATCCGGCCCAGGCCGGTGTCTCAGCCCAGTTTGCGGACTGTGGCATTCACGCCATGCATATGGCAGCTTTTATCACCGGACAGGAAGTCACCCGACTTTCTGCAGATATTGTTTCATGCATTGCATCCCGTGAACTCGAAGACGACGCACTGGTTAATTTTCGTATGGACGGTGGCGCAGTCGGCAGACTGTGGACATCATCGGTGGCTATCGGCAACCAGCACGGTCTGTCTATCCAGGTGTTTGGCGAGAACGGTGGTTTGCGCTGGGCGCAGGAACAGCCCAATCAACTCTACTATATGCCGCTCAATGAACGACTACAAATTATAGAGCGCGGGGAAGGCAACTTATCACCGGAAGCGGATCGCACCAGCCGCGTTACTGTCGGTCACGCGGAAGGTATGCCTTTGGCATTCGCGAACATCTATAAAGACATTGCAGAAGCAATTAATGCAGAGAAAGAAGGTCGCGAGATGGACCCCTCCGCCAATCTTTACCCACGCGCTGAAGACGGACTGCGTTCCATGGCGGCAGTGAGTGCAGTTGCTGAATCAGGTGCTGCCGATGCAAAGTGGGTGGATGCACGACCACCTATGTTTAGATAGACAACAGGGTTCAGGGAGAGTGTCGCTACAGTCTGCTACCGAAGACATTCTCTCGAGGGAGATCAAAAGCGTAGTTTGCTTTTGAACAGCGGCACCGCTCTTTTGTACCTTAATACCACGGGAAAGTTACGCACCCTTCTCCGGACGCAAACAACAAGCCCGGCTCCCCCGGAGCGAGAGCATTAAACAGGAGCGGGCTTCAGCGTCCCGCGCTCAATGATTTTAGTTGGAAAAATGCGCGCCTCGGGATAGCGTTCCGGATCTTCGAGCATGGCAACAATAAGCTCAATGGATGAGCTTATGATTTGTTCAATGGGTTGCTTAATGGTGGTGAGATTAACACTCTCCCAACCGGACATTTCCATATCATTCAATCCTATAACACCGACGTCCTGCGGCACTTTTAAACCGCTGTCTCGCAGCCCGCTAAGCACGCCAATCGAAAGTACATCATCACCGCAAAAATACGCTTCTGCAGGACCGCCCTGCTCTAACAATCGCAAGATCTCGACACGCCCGGCGTTAAACGAATATGCTTCAGCAAACGAGTGAGTCTCGATCACAGACTCGTGCTTGTGCAACTCAGCTTTAAATCCTTCCATCCGGTCTTTTGTAGAGGTCGCCTCTTCCGGGCCGCCTAGAAAGGCCACGCGCTTGTAGCCGCGACGAACAAGCTCACGAGCTGCGGTCTTGCCACTCTCGACATTATCAATACCCACTACATGAACTTGCGGAG
>CAZQKJ010000077.1:0-12090 GCA_964593315.1 uncultured Granulosicoccaceae bacterium | reverse complement strand
TTCAAGTTGAAGTGCTTTAGCGTAATACCCGGCTGCCGCTTCATAATCTAGTTGCTGGTAGGCCTTATAGCCGTTTTCGATCAGCTGCAAACTGCTATCGTTCTTTACCACACCTCGAACTTGCGGCAACAAATTCTTATCGCTAGTCACGAGAGCATTCTGCTCCACTGTATTAGCAAACTCACCTGACGATTGCGAGGATGCGACTTCAGACAAATCTTTTTCCTGCACCAAACTCTCGGACAACGGATTGACCTTAATCAGTTCCACCTGCAAATCATAGAGTTTGTCTTTTGTAGCATCACTGGATTGAATAGCCTGAACCGCGGAGCTTGAGTGCGATTCAAAAGCCAGAGACAATCTGAGCGCATAATTCTCTTGAGATAGCACGTCTATCAAATCTGCCTGTCTGCCCAACAATGCTTGTAACTCTGATATATCCGATGACAGAGCGCCCGCACCGGGATCTGCAGATACTGCGGCACCCGAGTACTCACTATTGGGGTTATATGACTCGGAATCATCCGCATCAGACACACTCACACCACTTAAAGATTTCCCTCCCGCACTTTGAGTCGCGACAATAGACTCCGAGATCGGCGTTCTTCTTTCAATAGCAGGTTCATCGGTTACCGGCTCGATCTCAGTGGCTACTACCCTCGCAGGTGCTAATACATTGAGCTCTTCAGGTTTATACGGTGTGTCGGCAGACTGGATATCCTCAAGTACTGCAACATCTGCTGCAAGTTCAGACAATCGCTTGTCAACAATGCGGGTATTGACCGTATAGAACGCCAGGATACTGGCAAATATTCCAGCACTTGCTACCAAAACCACAAAGTAGAACAGCGGATCCAGGTTCCAGTTAAATCGCTGCGGCGCACGCGACGACAACTCATCTAATACCAGTGGCTCAGTGTCAGAAGAACCTTGGTCAGTCTCTTGCGATAATTTTTAGTTTTCTGACTCTGTATCAGATGCAGATGATGATATCGACTCGACTGGCTCTAGCTGTAAATTCACTGCTAATGTCCTGTCGATGAAAGTCTTGAAATTTCACGCGGATCAATATCCGATGAGCGATTGACAACCGTGGGTCTTAAAAACACCAGCAACTCAGTTTTTTCAAGTAGCTTCGTCTCTTGTGAAAATACTTTACCAAGCCACGGCAGTCTCGTAAGACCTGGCACACCCGTTGTACGCTGATCAATTTTGTTCTGCATTAGCCCACCGATAATCGCCATCTCACCACTTTGAACCCGAAGCAAAGATTCCATCTCACGCACCTGAATTTCAGGAATCAGGTTTCTGATTTGATTCTGACCTGCCAGGGCCGGACTCGGGTCTTCCGCAAAGTTCAGTATTCTTGAAATCGTTGGACGAATGTTAAGAACGACTTCTTCGCGTTTATTAATGAACGGTGTCACGTTCATCACCAAACCGACCGGTACTGAATGAACCGTGCTATCTACAACCGTACTTTCATCACCATTTTCACGCTGCATACGATCTACTTCGAACGTAAAATAAACCCGATTATCCACCACCTTGAGTATCGCTGGCTGATTGTTCATAGCGATTATTTTCGGGCTGGACAGTACTTGCACTTCTCCAAATTGCTGTAACAAATTTAGCGTTGCAGAAATATTACCCAGAGCCGAACCACTATCCGTGAATGACAACAATACGTTGCCTGCCGTCACAGCACTTGACGCTTCCGGTGATGCAGACAGAATCTGTGAATAAGCAAGGGAATTCTGCTCACCGCCAAAGCCGTTACCAAGTATTCTCCAGTCAACACCGGACTCGAAACTATCATTCAGTGTCACCTCAACAACGGTAGCTTCAATTAAAACCTGACGCCTGGCACTATCAACAATATCGTCAAGCAAACTCTGTATGCTGCGATGTTCCGATGCCAGCGCCATGACCGAGATAATGCCTGATTCGCGATTAACAAACAGTTTATCTCCGCTGTCTTCTACTATCCCGCCTATAGATGCAGTGACAGAATCCCACAAAGAATGTTCGGTCTTGTTTTCAACAAACAGTCTGGACCCGTTCGTACCCGACTGCGAAGTACCGCCTTCGCCAATGTCTGTACTGATTGTTCCAACCTGCGTGGCAAGATCCACTCGACTCTCGGATACCCGCTGCATATTGAGATAATCCAATTCATAGTTTCGCAGGAACGGTTTATCCGTCATCAGAATATAGTTGTTACCACTGACCTTGAGTCGTAACGATGCCTGCGATGCAATTTCATCAAGAATGTATTCCAGCGTCTGATCAAAGACACTAAGACTTAGATCTCCCTCTATCTCTCCAATCACATCAATCTTTTCCTGTGATTCACGTGCGAGTGAATAGAGCACCTCTGTCACGGGAACATCAGTAACCACCACTGTGTAGCGATCTGCAGGTTCGGATTGGTCCGATAGATTTAGCGATTCAGGAGGCGGTAGCTGCATCCGCTTAGAGGCTATTGCAGGAATAACAGCGCGATCGGCCTGTCTTGCATCAGGATTACGCGGATTGATTTCCTGATTCGGTATTGGCACCGCCGACGGTGCGGAACTATGAATCGGGTGACAAGCTGGCAGCACGACGACACACAGAACTGCTAAGATACAAGCTCGAAAAACAGACAACGATACAGCGCACAACATACGAATACATCCGGACAACAAAAATGAAAGAGCAATAACCAGACACTCTTCATTTGACCTTAGCTCGATGTCAAATCCAAAACAAGCCTTTTAATCCATGTACTGGCGGACAATCAAAATCAACTGAGCACCTAACGGCAAGACTTCATGTTCAATATTGTTCTGGTTCAACCACAAATTCCTCCCAACACAGGCAACATCATCAGGTTGTGTGCAAACAACGGATGCAAATTGCATTTGATCGAGCCACTGGGTTTTGATTTAAGTGAAAAAAGCGTTCGCCGCGCCGGGATGGATTATCGAGATATGGCCAATGTCAGTATCTGGCCAGACTATTCAGCTTTTATTGATGCGCTCAAGCCAGAAAAGATCTGGTCATATTCCAGCAAATCAACAATCTTGTATGACACAGTCGGATACTCGACTGGCGACTATCTGATGTTCGGCTCGGAGACGGCAGGCCTGCCAGATCACATCAGCAGCTCAGTGCCACAGGAATGCAGACTGCACATTCCCATGCAAGAAAACTCACGCAGTTTGAATTTGTCCAACTCAGTGGCTATCGTGAGCTATGAGGCGTGGCGTCAAACCGGTTTTTCTACTGGCAGCTAAAAAAGGCACTATAGACGTTCTGATTTAGACGCTCTGCCCAGCAAGGCACTCACCGCCTGTACGGGAGTGACTTCACTGTTAATCACTTTATAAACCTGCTCAACTATAGGCATATTGACCGAGTGCTTTTGAGCCAGCTGCCAGGCCACTTCCGCGGCATTAACACCCTCAACTGACTGCCCAATACTCTCATACGCTTCGTTTTTTGACATGCCATGCCCAAGTGCTAAACCGAAGCGTCGATTTCGGGACTGATCATCAGTACAGGTTAAGATCAAATCTCCCACACCAGATAAACCCATCAGTGTTTCGGATTGCACTCCCAGCTTTTCACCCAGTCGCATCAGTTCGGCCAAACCACGAGTGATCACTGCAACCCTTGCATTCGCACCAAAGTCGAGACCATCCGATACCCCGGCTGCTATGGCGTAGACGTTTTTTAACGCACCGCCTAATTCAACACCGTTGATGTCGTCACTCACATAAATTCTGAAACGATCATTGTGTAACAACTTCACAACTGACTCAGCATAGGCCGCGCGATTCGCTGCAGCCACTATGGCTGTCGGTAAACCTTTGGCGAGCTCTGCGGCGAATGTCGGGCCGGAAATAACTGCATAGTTGCGATCACCACTTAATCCCTCTGCCGCAACCTCACTCAGAAAACGACAGGTCTTTGACTCGAGACCTTTACACGCCCAGATGACCGAACAGGATTCTGAGGTTAATGCGGCTATGCTTGCGATGTAGTGATTGAAATGCTGACTGGGTACTGCAACCAACACATCACTTGCATTGCGCAGCACATCTTCCAGTACCGCAGAGCAGGTAATGGAATCTGACAGTGTTACACCAGGCAGGTAACGGGGGTTCTCCAGGTCAGTTGAGATGCTCTGAAGAACAGAGGCATCGCGCCCCCATAAGGCCACCGAATGCCCGTTATTAGCAATGTGGTTGGCGAGGGCAGTGCCGAAACTTCCGGCACCCAGTACCGCAACTTGTCGCTCCACGGTCAACTACCCGCTGGTAAGTGCTGCGACAAAAGACCTACTGCTGAGTTTCAGGAGCCGGAGCGTTCTGTTGCTTATTAGATTGCAAATGCTGTGCGTAAAGTCCGTCGAAATTAATCGGATCCAGTAGCATTTGAGGAAAGCCACCCTTAACTGCCAGATCAGATACAACTTCACGCACAAACGGAAACAACACACTCGGCGCGTAGCTGCCAAGCAGATGAGCCAGCTCTTCTTTCTGAAAGCCTGAAATAGTAAACAAGCCCGATTGATGAACCTCTGCCAGATAGGCAGGTTTACCCTGAAGCTCGACCGTCACAGTGATCATCAAAGTACACTCGAACAGATCATCCTTAACGTTTTTGTTTTCGGTGTTCAGCTGCACCTTCACCTCTGGAGACCATTGCGCCTGCTCGGTGAAAATTTCAGTAGAACGAGGTGTCTCAAACGAAACATCCTTGATGTATACCTTTTGCACTCTGAAAACCTGTGAATTTTCCTGAGTTGCTGCAGCACCTGCGCCTTTCTCTTCGGCCATGTCAGTTCCTGAAATTAGTTATTAGGGTCGGATCGTATTGTAGTTCAATCTGGCCATGCGGTTACCAGATTGGCACATGCGAGTGATTAATTAGTGTCCATCCAGGAACAGGGAATTCGCAGTAGCACCTGTTTCCGGATGGCCTAATGGTTATTCGCCGCTCAGCAACGCATCAAGCTTGCCGGCAGACTCCAGTGCGTTGAGATCATCGAACCCTCCCACATGATGATCACCGATAAATATCTGCGGGACCGTCCTGCGACCGCTTTTTTCCATCATCTCATCACGCTTGACGGCATCGGTATCTACCGGAATATTCTGATACTCAACGCCTTTGCTATCCAGCAAGCGCTTGGCGGCACTGCAATATCCACATAAGCCGGTTGTGTACATCACTACATCTTTACTCATCAATATCTCTCAATTGGTTCAGATCTTTATCTGCGAAATACACAGATGATGTGTTAACTGCCAATCCAGCCGGCAGTAGCCGACTCACGATGGCGGTTAAAAGCAGGCAGCAAAATCCGGGACACTTTCAGTTTTGCGGACTAGCTTTTCGAGGAGAGGGGGAGTCCGGCTTTTTCCCAGGCTGCCGCCCCACCCTGCAGTGTATAAACTGACGCGAACGCTTTCTTCCGCAACTTACCTGCGGCACCCGCTGACCGCTGCCCGCTGGTACAGTAGACAATCACCGGTTTGTCTTTGTATTTATCAAGTTCTACCACGCGTTTTTCAAATTTGCTCATCGGGATATGCAGGTTACCCATGATATGCCCGACTTTGTATTCGGCCTCTTCGCGAATATCGACAAACACGGCTTCTTCATCGTTCTGCAATCGCGTGGCTTCCATCGGGCTGATAATTTTCACGCCCGAAAACGCACGCTGGTACTCAAAAAAGCCGATCATGCCCACCACAGCTGCGAGTGCCAGAAACAAAATAGGGTGGTTACCGACAAATTCAACTAGACGTGCCATAGGGATTTAAACTGTGAAAGTGGGAGAAAACACCGGCGTCGCCACCGGCGAGCCATAATTTACGCGACAAGCCCCATTTTAACTGATATTTGTGCTCAACGGGTGCTTGCTGAACGCGCAGTCAATTTACCGTTCCAGAGATACACTTTCACCAATTCCTCGCTACACTTATCGGTGACAAGGTAGTGCTGTGTGGCATGCGCGTCATGGTCGGCTACTAATCTATCAATAAGCGTGACGATTTGTGAACGGCGATTCCATTCTTTTTACCATCTTCCTGATTTTTACCGGTGCGACTATATTCGCCACCGTCGCGCTGTTTGCCCGACAATCCCTGCTGATCGCCTATATTGCAGTAGGCCTGGTGGCCGGACCGCATGTCACAGGGCTTGTCTCCGACCCCGCGCTGGTCGCGGATATCGCCAACGCCGGCATCATCTTCCTGCTTTTCCTGTTGGGGCTGAACCTCGAACCTGACGACCTGATCAATCTCATGAGAGAGGCGACGGTGGTCACTTTGTTCAGCAGTGCATCATTCGCTTTAACAGGGTTTGTGATCTCGATGGCATTCGGGTTTACACCGACCGACAGCATCGTGATCGGAACCGCCATGATGTTTTCATCCACTATTGTCGGATTGAAGCTCCTGCCAACCAGCGCACTTCACCATCAGCGCATGGGTGAGATCATTGTCAGTATCCTGCTATTGCAAGACATCATTGCGGTTGTCGCCCTTCTCCTGCTGGATGAGCTCGGCAGTCAGGGTAGTGCTGCGTTAGAGGTGATTGGAATGTTAGTCCTGTTACCAACCATTGCAGGTGCCGCCTATTTTATCTCTAAATATTTACTCACCAGGTTATTCCAGAAATTCGATCAAATCAGTGAGTATATTTTTCTCGCGACACTTGGCTGGTGTTTGGGTATAGCAGAACTTGCACACGCAGTCGGGCTATCTCATGAGATCGGCGCTTTTATCGCAGGCGTGACCTTGGCGGCAAACCCTATTGCACGCTACATTGCGGAAAGTCTGAAGCCACTGCGCGACTTCTTTTTAATTATGTTTTTCTTTGGTCTCGGGGCGGGTTTCGATATCACCAATGTCGGCGCAGTTATTATCCCGGCTGCAACGCTTGCCGTGGCAGCATTGATCATGAAGCCATTTATATTCAAGCTATTGTTAAGGCGAGAAAAAGAAAAATCCACCATGTCCGGAGAGATTGGCGTGCGCCTCGGACAGATCAGTGAATTTTCACTACTGGTGGCAGTGGTTGCAGTGAGCGCAGGTGTTATAACAGAAGAAGCCTCTATGACGGTGCAGACGGCTACTCTGATTACTTTTATTGTGTCTTCTTACTGGATAGTGTCACGTTACCCGACACCTATCTCTGTCGACGATAAGCTCCGGCGCGACTGAGACTCGAGTTTAAAACCAGTCTCAAACAGTCGATCTCAAACTGCGCTGGTTAAATCCGTGCTGCAGTTGCACACAATCAGACATTTCAAAACCGGTCTGACAAACCCCGCCGCACGGATCTACCCCTGCGTACTATTTGGTCAGCATGTACTCAATAGCTTGCTTCATCTGCACATCATCCAGCGCACTACCACCACGAGGAGGCATTGCACCGATCCCACCAATCGCGCTCGCAGTCAGAGCATCTATGCCTTTTGCCAAACGCTGCTCCCACGCAGATTTATCACCAAATTTCGGAGCATTCGCTACACCTGCAATATGGCACGCGGCACAGACTGAATCGACAACACTTTTTACTTCTGCCGGTGCTTCAGCGACCTGAGTGGCAGCAGCGGTCGCAGTGGCGGCTGCACCAGAGGCAGCGTTACTCTCGGCCGCCGCTTCGTTTGTTTCTGTTGCGGTACTTTCAGCACCAGAGGCTTTTGCATCAGCCGCTTCACCGCCCATGGCACCACCCGTGGCAGTCGCAATCATCAACTGCACCGCTTGTTTGATCTCTGCATCGTTAAGCGATGACTCGGCACGTGCAGGCATAGCACCCTTACCTTCAATCACGCTGGCTGTTAACGTGTCGATACCTTTATCTGCCAGAGCAGACCAGGCCTGTGCATCATCGGGCAAGGCAGCTCCATCTAAACCTGCGTTATGACAACCAGCGCAATTAGTTGCTACCGCCGCCTTTACTTTGATCGGCACTTCACCACCCGCAGCTGCACCGGTAGCTGTCGCTGCAACAGTTGCCGCACTTGAAGCGTCGGAAACTGTCGCAGTTTCAGTAGCAGCGTCATTGGTCTCAGGCTCAGTTGCAGCGGCATCTGTTCCACTGTCTTCAGACTGTGCCTGCTCAGTAGATGCTACTTCCGGCGCAGGCTCTTCAACCACAGCTGCCGCATCACCCTCAGTAGACTCTGAAGCTTCTGATATTCGCGAACGTCCGACCGGTGCGATCGATTTTTGCTGCTCGGCAACCGCTAACGGGTCCTCTGCACTGTCTGGCGAAAGTACATTCGCCATAAACATGATGAACAGGGTAAATATCACCAGCGCGCCGAGCACAAAAGCGAACGGCTTGAAAAAAGTGGAGTCACTTTGACTCATCGGAAGCTCCAGATACCCACCAGGGTAAAAAATAAGAATTCTTTTAACACGAGGAGTTTAGCAAACACCCCTGCCAAATACAGCAAGCCCACGTAGAATTTGACCGAGCCGACCTTGCGAAAAATTGGAATGATCGACAATGGAATCCGCCAATTTCAGGAATTGATCGAGCAACCGAGTACCACGACTACTGAACACTGCCGAAAACACGGCGCAGCAGATCAGTGGTCCGCTTGACAGGATTGTCCCGAATGGCTTTTTCCTCAACTGCAATGTAATGCCAGATACCCTGCATACCCAACTGCAGAACGTGGTCGGTTAAATCCGCCTCGACCGGTGGTGCAAATGGTATTTTTCGATAGCTGGCCAACAGCTGGTTGAAGGATCGCACCGCACCCACCTGGGCCAGGCTGTTATCTATGATCGGACGCATGGCGTTACTCAATCTGTCACCCATGGTACGTTCGAAAAATTGTGTCGCCGCATCATCCGGGCCTTGCAAAATTCCACGTGCATCATCGAGCGTCATTTGGCTGATCGCATTGAGCAACAGACTGCGTGCCTGCGGAGCCGCTTGCTCGGCAGCACTGTTGAGACGCCCTTCCAGTGAATCGAAACTGCCGGCAAGTCCCACTCGGGATGCCACTTCACGTGCACTGATAAGCGCTTGAGGGAGTGGAATATGAACGACCGGATCAGCATTGTATCCACCGGTTTGGCCAAGCTGACTCACCACCTGTTCCGAGCCGACCGACAATGCCTGCTTGAGGCCACGAGAAATATCGAGTGCAGACAAGCCAGTGCCCGAGCCCTCAATCGCCTGGCCCGCAAGCTCCTCAAGACCACCAATAAGTTCTGATTGATTTGCACAACCGCCAACCAGCAGCGTGCACATGAGCAGTGACGTGTTAATGAGTCTCAAAGACCAGTACCTCAATTTGTTCAATAGTTTAAGACGGCAGCCAATTTACGGCAGTCGGAGGCTGATCTGCGTGAGCAAAGAGAAACATTTGCCTTAAAATCCGGACGGACTCCAGCCTGACAGCCCAACTGCACGGACCAGCGCTACAGATGATTGGCATTCAGGACTTGGTCTTTCACAAATCGAGCCGTGTTGATGTGCGTCAAAGCACTTAGTAAAACAACGATGCGCAACAACGCACCAGTTGCCACAGCACCAGGTGATTTGCTGTCTGCCCAGGCCGCCGGACGAGCCTACCCGGGTATAGCGGACTGTATATTGCACCCGTGTGAGATCGCGCTCCAGGGATTTACAATCGCGTCTTCCTGACTCGAACCCTGAATCGTTGCGTCAGCATCCGTTGGTAGAAAACCGACCTTCCGCATTTGTAGAGCTGTTCATCCTGCGAGTGTGAGCCACCGCACAAACAAGTTGGTAGCTCAGTTTTGTTGGATCGGTTGTTGCTGCCACGCATAGATAAATTGCGCCTGTCGTACGCGTCCAGCTCCCTTTTCATTGAGGACAGAACAATCATCCAGATTTCCCAATCAACCGGTATCGAGGTCTGAGAATGAACTCTGCGGTAGAACATAGTGCCTCTGACACTTCGGACGAAGCGCAGCATGCAACCATTGGTTTGGTACACACCGATCACGCAACTGAGTCGAGCAATGATTCACGATCCGGTGACTCCGACATCAGAGCCAACGGACTAAACAACGAACTTGCAAACAAGTGGCTGGTTTGGCAGTGCAAGATGATCGCCGACGTCATTACCGGCGTAGTGTATGACGCCAATGGCACCATGCTGGCCATGCGCCCGGCCGAAGGGGTTGGTGCGGACAAACTTGCCATTGCAGGTCAGCAGGTTTACGAAAACAACAAGCCGGTAATTACTACCGAGACAACCTATGGCAGTACTAACGGACGTCTTGGCGACATCATCGCAACTCCGATCAGAGATGGTGAAAAAACACTGGGCTATGTTGCCTTATTGATGACACCGCGCCCGCAATCGCGACAGAATGTCGTACTGCAACTACTGCAGTGGGGTGGCTTTTGGCTAGAGTCCCTCGCACAGATCTCCGACGGCGTTCAGATAGAAGCCAGTGCTTTCACTCAATCGCTCATGGCTGCGGTGCTAAAGCACTCCAACTCACATAAAGCCTGTATGGAAATCGCCGCTCGTATCAGCGACAGATTAAATTGTGATCGCGTAACTATAGGCCTGAAGAAAGGCGTGATAGTGCGCGCTGAATGTATCTCACATCTCGCGGGCTTTGACGAACGCACCCAGCTGATCCGTCGACTGGAAGCCGCCATGGAAGAGACACTGGATCAGAATCTGATCATTACACTGCCACGTGCTAAAGACACTGAAACACAAATCGATAGCGCACATCGGGATTTTCAATCCCACCACAGTGAGAAATCCAGTATCGCAAGCTTCCCGATGGTGGGAAGAGAGGGGTTCGGGGCGATCACGCTCGAGCGCGCCGCATCAAATCCTTTTGATGCAGACACAATTAAATGGTGTGAGTCAGTTCTCAGTGCTATCGCACCAATCGTTGAACTCAAACGCCACGAAGAACGATCCATATTAAGTAAAGCAAGAGACTCGGCAAGGAAAAGCTGCCAAAGTCTGGTTGGCCCTAAGCATCTAAAACTAAAAATTGCAGCAGCAGTAGCGGCTGGTGTGGTGTTACTGGCAGGCATTTTCAACGGTGACCACGTTGTGTCGGCACCCGCTGTCGTAGAAGGCGCTAAAGCGCAGGTTGTTGCAGCACCGATTGCAGGCTTCATAAAATCCTCAGAAGTACGTGCTGGTGATACCGTTAAAGAAGGTCAGTTAATGGCCAGACTCGATGACCGGGCACTGCAACTGGAACTCAGAAAATGGCAGGGCGAAGAAAACAAAATCAAAAAGGCCTATCAGGAAGCGCTGGCAAAAAAGGCGCGTACCGAACTGAGTATCCTACAAGCCAGAGCGGAACAAATTGAAGCTGAGTATGCACTGATACAAGAGCGCATTGATAGAACAGAACTCAAAGCTCCCTACAACGGCTATATAACCAGTGGTGATCTCAGTCAGTCACTCGGTGCACCAGTTGACATAGGGGATATTCTGTTTGAAGTAGCGCCGGTGGAGGAATACAAGGTTGTCGTCAAAGTAGACGAACGCGATATGGCAGGCGTCGACAATCAAAAAACAGGCAAGGTAGTCATTGCTGCTATGCCAGGTGAACCGATACCGTTTGAAGTAGAACAGGTTGTACCGATGGCAATTTCCGGTGAGGGCAATAGCTATTTCCGTATCGAAGCCACGTTTGATCAAGCCACACCTGATCTGCGCCCAGGCATGGAAGGGGTTGCCAGAATCGAGATGGGTGAGCGCAAGCTGCTGTGGATCTGGACTCACAAGGTAGTAGACAAAATCAGACTCTGGTTGTGGTCTATCGGTTGGTAACGCGTGAATTCTCCAGTGGACAACCCGGAAACACAGGCTGAGACAGACCTGAATACAACCCCTGATTCGGACGCCATTCCGGAACAGTGGAACCATGTAGAAGCGCTGCGACCGCAACTGCATAAACATGTTAGAGCACACCCTCACGATTTTAGAGGCTCACGCTGGTACATCCTCAGTGACTCCGTTCGCGGTAAACACCTGCGTTTTAATGATGTCGCGTACGAGTTCATCGGCAGACTGGACGGCGATACGACGGTTGAAGAAGTTTACCTTCAGAT
>CAZQKJ010000076.1:0-12145 GCA_964593315.1 uncultured Granulosicoccaceae bacterium | reverse complement strand
TCGAACCTGTGACCCCCACACCCCCAGTGTGGTGCGCTACCAGACTGCGCCACGCTCCGACAGATAAATCAGTTTCAACCTACAGTGGCGCAGAACGCGCCAACTTCAAGAGGATATCACGCCTTGAGGATCTTTAGCACGTCTTCAAGTTCGTCGCACAGCTGGCGTACGATTTGTTGAGTCTGGCCGCTCTCTTCTTTTGCGGTTTCTCCGGACAACTGCAATCGTGCACCGCCGATAGTGTAGCCCTGCTGATACAGCAGATCGCGAATAGTACGAATCAACATCACATCATGACGCTGATAATAGCGTCGGTTGCCGCGTCGTTTGACCGGCTTAAGATCGGGAAACTCCTGCTCCCAGTAACGCAGTACATGGGGCTTTACATCACACAAATCACTGACTTCACCGATAGTGAAATAGCGCTTGTTGGGTATAGCAGGCAATTCGTTATTGTTGCTGGTTTCCAGCATAGGCTTCGACTCGAGCTTTTAGTTTTTGTCCCGGCCTGAACGTAACAACACGCCTGGCCGAAATGGGGATCTCTTCGCCGGTCTTGGGGTTACGACCGGGTCTTTCGCTTTTCGACCGAAGGATAAAGTTGCCGAATCCGGAGAGCTTTACGTCTTCTCCTTTTTCGAGCGCAACCCTGACTTCTTCAAAAAACTGTTCTACGAATTCTTTTGCCTCACGCTTGTTAAGGCCAAGCTCATCGAATAGCATTTCAGCCAACGACGCTTTGGTAAGTGCCATCTGTTATGTCCTGAGTGTCGCGCCGAGGTCTTTTGACAGACCGTCAAGAATTTGCGACATCGCTGTTTCAATTTCATTATCGCCAAGGGTGCTGGAAAAATCCTGCAATATCAACCCTAAAGCAACGCTTCTTAGACCAACTGTAATGCCTTTCCCGGAGTACACATCGAGCAGCCGCACCTCGCGCACACAGTCTGGTGCATGGCTTTCAACACAGGCCTTGATCCTGGCGAACGGGATATCCTGATCAACAGTGACGGCCAGATCGCGTCGCACAGACGGGAACTTGGAAATGTCTCTATAGACCGGTACGCGCACTTCTTCAAGCACAGATGCATCGATTTCGAACAATATTGGTGCTTGAGACAAATCTAATGTTTTCTGAAGCTTCGGATGCAAACTTCCCAACCAGCCTACGATTTCCCTGTCGTTCTTGATGACCGCTGATATTCCCGGGTGTAGTGCTGAATGCTCACCTGCTTCAATAGTGAACTCCCGGCCACTGGCAGAATTAAGCAGTGACTCAACATCGGATTTCACGTCATAGAAGTCGGCAGCCACTGACGGCTCACTCCAGTGTTCACCGGAACGACTGCAAGCAACCAATCCTGAAATTACTTTTTTCTGTATTAATTCATTAGCTTGCGGCACAAACTTAAGACCGCACTCGAAGATGCGAACATCACTCTGCTGGCGATTGAAATTGCTCTGCATGACATCACACAGCCCCAGCCACAAGGTGTGGCGCATCTCGGCGAGCTCTGCCGAAATCGGGTTAGCCAGAGCCAGCGCCTCCAGGTCAGGTGCAAATTCTTTTTGCCTGCTATCGACAAAGCTATAGCAAACAGCCTCCTGGTACCCACGGTCGATCAGCAACTGAGCGGTTGTACTCGCAGGCATTTGCGCTTCAGAGCTTTGCTGGATGGTGGGAGTCCAGGCGGGATTGGTACGGGGTATGTGGTTGAAGCCATGTACCCGGGCTACCTCTTCGATCAGGTCTTCCTCGATGGCAATATCCCAGCGCCAGCTAGGAGACTTGGCCTGCCAGCCGTCTGGGGTTTTCTCAGCCACAATGCCGAGTCGGTCAAAGATATCAGCGACCTTATCATCCGCTACCGACACTCCAAGAAAACGATCCAAACGCTCACGCCCCAGAGAGACTGCCTCAAAAGATCTTTTGTGAGCCTCATTGCGGGTCTCGAAAATCGGTCCGACTTTTCCACCCACAATATCCACCAGCAGTTTGGTTGCGCGCTCTATACCAAATGGCTGTAACTCGCTGTCGATTCCGCGCTCAAATCGTTGTGCTGAATCTGTGTAGGCATTGTAGCGACGTGGCCTGCCCGCAATACCACGAGGCATAAAGAGCGCCGCTTCCAACAGGATGTCTGTGGTGGTATCAGATACACCGGTTTCATCGCCACCCATGATGCCGGCGATTGCAATGGCTTTGCTGTGATCGGCAATCACAGTGGTATCTGCATCGAGTGCCAGCTCACGACCATCGAGCAGCTTCACTTTTTCACCCTGCTCTGCAAGCCGAACCTTGATGCCACCCTGCAGTTTGTTTAAATCAAATGCATGCATGGGCTGTCCCATTTCAAGCATCACATAGTTGGTCACATCAACCGAAGGCGATATGGAACGCACACCACAGCGGCGTAATTTTTCAACCATCCACAATGGTGTGGTGGCGGTAGCATCAATACCGCGAATCACCCGACCACAAAATCTTGCACAGCAACTGTCTGGTGCTATTTCTACCGGAAAAGTATCATCATGATCAGATTGAGCTGCCGCAACCATCGGCTCTATCATGGCAGTACTGTTGCGAGTGCTAATCTCACGGGCAATACCTCGAAGGCTCAGGCAGTCACCTCGATTCGGGGTAAGGTCTATTTCAATAATATGGTCATCGAGATGTAAATAATCACTGAGTGTGGCACCTGCCGGCGCGTCCAGTGGCAACTCGTGCAGACCGTCTGCCTCATCAGATAATTCAAGCTCTTTGGCAGAGCAAAGCATGCCGAACGATTCAACCCCGCGCAGCTTGGCACGTTTGATCTTAAACCCACCAGGCAGCACTGCACCCACCCGTGCAAACGGAATTTTAATTCCAGCACGTGCATTCGGTGCACCGCACACCACGTTGTGTAATTCACCGGTGCCATCATCAACCTTACACACTCGCAGGCGATCAGCATCAGGATGTTGCGCAGCCTCTTTTATTTCTGCTACCACAACACCGGTAAATTCACCGGCAGCGGAAGTGTAGTCGTCCACTTCAAGCCCAAGTAACGTCAACTGTTCCAGCAACTCATCGGAGCTGATATCAACGTTAACCCACTCACGTAACCACGATTCACTGAATTTCATAATGCGCTCTTTCTCTCTACCGCTGTTCGCAGACTGATTACCGGGCAGTTACAGGATTCCAATAACATTTATATTGCCTCGTTAAACTGCTTGAGAAAGCGCAAATCATTATCAAAGAAAGAGCGCAGATCGGAGACGCCGTAGCGCAACATTGCAAGCCGCTCTACTCCCATTCCAAATGCATAGCCCGTGTATTTCTGAGGATCTATGCCAACACTCTTGAATACTTCAGGATGCACCATGCCTGAACCCAACACTTCAAGCCACTTACCGGCGTTAGGCCCATCAGGCATACGAATATCTACTTCTGCAGAGGGTTCAGTGAAAGGAAAGTACGAAGGCCTGAAACGGATATCAACATCATCCTGTTCAAAGAACAATTTCAGGAACATCTCCAGGTGCCCCATCAGATCAGAGAAGGCTATGTCTGTATCTACCAGCAGGCCCTCCACCTGATGAAACATCGGTGTGTGCGTCATGTCAGAGTCACATCGATAAACGCGCCCCGGTGAAATAATTCTCACCGGTGGCGGGTTGTTTTCCATGAAGCGTATTTGCACTGATGACGTATGTGTGCGCAATAACCTGCCATCACCAAAGTAGAAAGTATCGTGCATCGCGCGTGCAGGATGATGTTCAGGGATATTCAGTGCTTCAAAGTTGTAGTATTCGTTTTCAACTTCAGGTCCTTCTGCCACGCCGAAACCCAGCTGACCAAAAAGTGACGTAATGCGTCTGATGGTCCGTGTGACTGGATGCAAGCCACCTTCCAGCCGACCACGACCGGGCAACGTTACATCTATCGCTTCATTTTTCAGCTGCTCATCAATCGCAGAAGCTTCAAGTGCCAGACGCTTTTCTTCCAGCGCTTGTTGCAGCTGTCGTTTGCCTTCATTGATCTGCTGACCCATGGATTTTTTTTCTTCCACCGGCAACGAACCCAGGCTTTTAAGCTGTGCTGTCAGCTGACCTTTCTTGCCTAAAAACTCAACCCGTACTGAATCGAGGGTGGCGAGGTCCGGTGCTTGTTCTATCTGTGTTCGGGCGCTACTGATCAGGTCATCAAGAGCCATGGTTGTTCCAAATGAATTCAGGATTGTGTATGAGACAAACAAAAACGGGAAAAGACATAAGGCTGTCTTTTCCCGTCGATTAAAGCCAATGTACAGCCCCGGTAGAATCCGGGGAGTTACAGGTTTTTAAGCCTGTAGACCTGCTTTTGCTTTATCTGCCAACTGACCGAAGGCAGCTGAGTCATGCACTGCAATGTCTGCCAGTACTTTTCTATCGATTTCAATTCCAGCCTTGTTAAGACCGTCCATAAATCGACTGTATGACATATCGCATTGACGCGCTGCGGCGTTTATGCGGGCAATCCAAAGTGCTCTGAACTGGCGTTTTCTCTGGCGGCGATCGCGATACGCATATTGACCGGCTTTAGTCACCGCTTGCTTGGCAACGCGATAAACCCGGCTACGTGCGCCCTGGTAGCCTTTGGCTTTCTTTAAAACTTTTTTGTGTCTGGCGTGCGCTTGCACACCGCGTTTTACTCTTGGCATCCTGAGAAGCTCCTAGGTGTACGGCAGCATTTGAGTCACGAGGCCTTTGTCAGCTTCGTGAACCATGGATTTCCCACGCAAATGACGCTTACGCTTGGTGCTTTTCTTGGTCAGGATATGACGCAGGTGGCTCTGCTTACGCTTGAAGCCGCCCCCACCTGTTCGTTTGAAGCGTTTCGCCGCTCCACTATTACTTTTCATCTTTGGCACAGTGAACTCCCGTTCAATTTGTATTTACAACGTAATGTGTGTGGTGCATCTGCCAAGGCATCTACACCTGTTTGGCCCGGCCGAGTCGGAGTATGTACTGCGGCGCGGTACCTTATTGTTTAGATGGTTACTTCTTGTGTGGTGCGAGCACCATCACCATCTGTCGACCTTCAAGTTTGGGGTGTTGTTCTACAACCGCCCATTCCGCCAGATCCGCCTCAACCCGCTGCAGAAGCTTCAGCCCGAGATCGCGGTGTGCCATCTCACGGCCTCTGAAACGCAGAGTGATTTTGGTCTTATCCCCAACTTCGAGGAATTTGATCAATTTCTTAAGTTTAACCTGATAATCAGCATCTTCGGTACCTGGTCGGAATTTTATTTCCTTAAGCTGTACCTGTTTCTGCTTTTTCTTGGCGCTGTGCTGCTTTTTGCTGGACTCAAACTTGTACCGCCCGTAGTCCATAATCTTACAGACAGGCGGTTTCTCGTTGGGGGATATCTCCACCAGATCAAGCCCGGCCTCTTCGGCAGTTTTTATCGCAGCGTCGATATCTACGACACCAACCTGATCACCGTCCTGCGTGATCAATCTAACTTGCGAAACGTCTATTTCAAGATTTCGCCTATTCGCTTTTGGTGCAGCTATGGAATAATCCTCATGTTAAGTATCTGACCCGACGGCTTATTTCAGGTGCCGATCGGATCGCGACCGCAACTCGCAACTTCTTTGTGTAAACCGGAAATCAGGGTATCGAGGTCCATCGGACCGTGCTCTTTCGCATCGCGTGTGCGTACCGAAACCATGCCGGATTCTATTTCCTTGTCACCTATGACAAGCATATAAGGGACCCGCTCTAGGGTCGCCTCTCTTATTTTAAGTCCAATTTTCTCATTTCTCAAGTCAGTTTCCGCCCTGAACCCTTGATCCGCAAGGGTTTTTTCCATGTCCGAGCAAAAATCTCGCTGTTTATCGGTAATATTAATGATTCGAATCTGGTTCGGCGCTAACCACAGCGGCATTTTTCCTTCATGTTGTTCGATCAATATTCCGATAAAGCGTTCAAAGGATCCCAGCAATGCACGATGCAGCATAATGGGGGTTTGCCGATCCCCATTGGCATCAACATACTCGGCCCCCAATCGGCCTGGCATTGAAAAATCGACTTGCAGGGTGCCGCACTGCCACACTCGGCCAATGCAATCTTTTAGAGAAAACTCGATCTTGGGCCCGTAAAAAGCACCCTCACCCGGCAGCTCTTTCCATTCAAGATTTTTCGCATCCAGCGCATCTGCCAGCGCTTTTTCAGACTTATCCCAGTCGGCATCGCTGCCCACTCGATTTTCAGGCCGCGTTGAGAGGCGATAGATCACCTCGGTGAAACCAAAGTCTTCGTAGACCGCATGCAGAAAGTCGATAAACGCTGCCGATTCACTTTGAATCTGATCTTCAGTACAAAAGATGTGAGCATCGTCTTGCACAAAACCACGCACGCGCATGATCCCGTGCAGCGCACCGGATAGTTCGTTGCGATGACAAGAGCCAAATTCCGCCAATCTCAACGGTAGCTCACGGTAACTGCGCAACCCCTGATTAAACACCTGCACATGACAAGGACAGTTCATGGGTTTGATCGCAAACTTTCGCTCTTCACTGGTGACTGCAAACATATCGTCGCCGAACTTGTCTGCATGCCCGGAACGCTCCCATAGAGACATATCGACAATCTGCGGTGTATTGATTTCTTTGTAGCCCTGCTCAATCTGGCGCTTGCGCATGTATTGCTGAACCGCCTGGTAGATGGTCCATCCATTCGGATGCCAGAACACCATACCCGGTGCTTCTTCCTGCAAATGGAACAGATCAAGCTGTTTACCAATCTTGCGGTGATCGCGTTTCTCCGCCTCTTCAAGTCTATGCAGGTAGTCTTTGAGGTCTTTTTTACTGGCCCATGCGGTACCATAAATGCGCTGCAACATGGCGTTGTTCGAATCGCCCCGCCAGTAAGCGCCCGCAAGCTTCATCAACTTGAAGTGGCCAAGCTTGCCTGTATCAGGCACATGCGGGCCGCGACACAGATCAGTAAAATCGCCCTGTTCATACAAAGACAACACTTCATCAGATGGTATATCACTGATGATTTCTGCTTTATATTCTTCAGACAGCCCACTAAAAAATGCCACAGCTTCATCACGAGGCAACTCACTGCGTACAATCGGTATGGCCTGCTTGGCAAGTTCTGCCATACGCTTTTCTATAGCGGTAAGATCTTCAGGTGTGAAAGGCCGTTCATAGGCAAAATCGTAGTAGAAACCGTCTTCGATAACCGGACCGATAGTCACCTGCGCCTCCGGATACAACTGCTTGACCGATTGCGCCATCAAGTGAGCTGTGGAGTGACGAATAAGATGCAGCCCGTCATCATCTTTAGATGTGATGATCGCGAGGGTTGCATCATTGGCAATTTGAGTGGAAGCATCTACCAGCGTGCCATTGACTACGCCTGCGAGCGTCGCCTTGGCGAGGCCCGGGCCAATGTCTGCCGCAACGTCGGCAACAGACACAGTAGAGTCGAAGTCACGCTGACTTCCGTCTGGGAGGGTGATTGAAGGCATGATATTTCCTGTCAGTGGTGACCCATACGAAAGGCCACATGTACGTAGTACTTATCTGTGAAGAATGGTTAGCTGCTGAATTCAGCCTGGCTCAGTCGGCGGAGTATAGCTTAAAGCCAGACTAATAGAGGAATTTGTTGCCAAAGCAGAATTTTTCAGATTGATCTGCCGCAATAACGGTCGCGAGTATTCAGGCCAACGCTGGTTAATCAGCGCCAGTCAAATGTAACTGGCGCTGCAGATCCCGGGGTTACATCCGGAAAGATTAAGAGTAGATTGGAAAGTTGCCTGTCATATCCAACACCCGAGCCTTCACTGATTTCTCTACCTCAGCATTGCCCTCTTCACCATTGGCACTGAGACCATTTACCACTTCAATAATCATCTCACCAACCTGAGTGAACTCTTTGGTGCCAAAGCCACGCGAGGTAGCGGCAGGTGTACCCAGCCTCACACCAGACGTTACAAAGGGAGATTCCGGATCAAACGGAATGCCGTTCTTATTACAGGTGATGCCCGCTCTGCCAAGTGAGGCCTCGGCAGCCTTACCCGTGACTTTCTTTGCAGTCAGATCTACCAGCAATACATGAGTGTCGGTACCACCGGACACCAAACTCAGTCCACCCTGGTTTATAGCGGCAGACAAGGCCTGAGCATTGTCGATGATCGCCTGAGCGTAGTCCTTGAATTCAGGGCGCAGCGCCTCACCAAAAGCCACTGCCTTGGCAGCGATAACATGCATCAACGGCCCACCCTGCAAACCAGGGAACACAGAGGAGTTTATCTTTTTACCAAGCTCGACATCATTAGACAGTATCATTCCACCACGAGGGCCACGTAAAGTTTTGTGCGTGGTAGTGGTGACGACATCTGCAAACTCTAACGGATTAGGGTGCACGCCACCTGCAACCAGACCTGCGAAGTGCGCCATATCAACCATGAGTTTGGCACCGACGGAATCTGCTACCTCACGAAACTTTTTAAAGTCGATAATTCGGGGATAAGCAGAGCCGCCAGCAATAATTACCTTAGGCTTGTGCTCAGTAGCCATGCTTTGCAGTTCGTTGAAATCAATCTGGTGAGAAGTCTTATCTACCGAATAAGACACAGCGTTAAACCACTTACCCGACTGATTAACCGGTGAGCCATGGGTCAAATGACCACCCGCCGCCAGATCCAACCCCATAAAAGTATCACCAGGCTCAAGCAACACCTGAAACACTGCCTGATTGGCCTGGGCACCGGAATGCGGCTGTACATTCACAAACTCACAATTAAATAATTTTTTGGCACGCTCTCGCGCCAGTTCTTCTGCCACATCAACATGCTCACAGCCACCATAGTAGCGGCGTCCGGGATAACCCTCGGCATACTTATTAGTCATCACCGAACCCTGCGCCTGCATGACTGCTTGGGACACAATATTCTCGGAGGCGATCAATTCAATTTCATGCTGCTGGCGCTTCAATTCATCGGCAATCGCTGCGGCCAACTCCGGGTCGCGTGTACTGACGTCTTCGCTAAAAAACTTATCTGACATTTTGGTGTTGTCTCAAAAAATGAGGATTAAAAAAAGAGTGGAGCAATATCTACAGAGCATAGTACTGCAGCCCTGCCTGTAAAACATCCTTAGACTACGCGATCAGAGGGCTCACTACCGGAAAAAAACTGCTCCAGATTAGACATCACCCGAAAACCCATCGCATCACGAGTTTCAACCGTGGCACTGCCCAAGTGAGGTAACAATACCGCATTAGAGAGCTCCGGCAAACGTGAATCTATTGCAGGCTCGTTTTCAAACACATCGAGCCCGGCGCCGGCAATGCTATTACTGCCAAGCGATGCAATTAAAGCATCTTGATCTACCACTTCGCCGCGGGCGGTGTTGATCAGGTAAGCACCCGGCTTCATTAACTTGAGCCTGGCACTGTTTATCAAATGGTGGTTTTCACCACCGCCCGGACAATGCAATGAGACAAAGTCAGAGCACTGGAGCAAGGCCTCTACGCTCTCAACAGCTTCTGCGTTGAAGGCTGCAAGCGATGCATCAGGCACGGTAGATCGATTAAACACTTTTATCTGCATATCAAAACCTGCATGAGCCCGTTTCGCCATCGCACGACCAATTCTCCCAAAGCCTATAATACCTAGCGTCTTTCCAGAGACTTTACTACCCATAAGATGCGTTGGACGCCAGCCAGTCCAACGACCTTCTCGCAGCTCACGCTCTCCTTCACCCGCGCGGCGTGCAACCATTAGTAGCAACGTCATTGCAAGATCTGCCGTACAGTCGCTAAGCACATCGGGCGTATTGGTCACTACTAGATTTTTCGCTTTGGCAGCATCGGTATCGATATGGCTGTAACCCACTCCAAAGTTTGCGATCACTTTTGCACGTAGCTTATCTACTGACAATGCCTGCGCATCAAGGGTGTCAGTAACGGTTGTTAGTAGCGCATCTGCTCGCTGCAATGCGTCATGGTATTGATGCAGATCAAAAGCAACATCGTTGGTATTGAATTCACAGTCATACGCTTGTGACAACACTTGCTCGACTGCTTCTGGCCATCGGCGAGTCAGGATTACTTTCTTCTTCACTTAAATCGTCCGCTTTAAATAGTCTTTCGAGAGGTCGCCTACACCGGTGTAACGGCAACCAATTGCCCGTGTCTTTACTGCGAGCGCGTTGCCGTGTGCCGCCCGAATGACCGGTCACGACTGGGTACAGGATTGTACTGCCAATCGACAGATTATTGCCATTATCCAATCAATCCAGTGACGACCTTACATAATCTGCCCTCTCACTAACGCAGATAAGAGCAACCGCAGTATCGTCATTAGCAGGCCTGATACTCGCCGTTCAGGACCATGGCGTTATTCCCCGACGCACGGGCTTGTGCCGGGATGATAACTTAACCATATAACTGAGAACCGGTTCACAGTGGTCGGTAACGATGCCTAGAAATATTTTTATGGCAACGCCGATAGCCACTTAGGGACTTTTAGTTCTACCCCGCGTCAAAAGGACCAACGCGGCCCCGGATCGTAATTAGTAAATTGGCAAATGGACTGAACTAGCACTTTGAAAAAGCAACACAAAAGCGCCAAAAAACACGCGCGCAACAAGAGCGCTCTTATAGAGCCGTTATCTCCGCGTGTACTGTACTCCGTAGACGTATTCGGTCTTGGTGGCGATACCGGCTTGCCCGAAGAATCTGAATTAGCCTTGCTTGCAGATTTCGGAACAACAGACGACAGCGCACTCAACTCCCGTGTTGAAGTGGTATTTGTAGATACTTCGGTTTCCAACTACACGCATATTATTGATTCACTCCTGCAGAGCAGTGATCAAAACATAGAGTATGTTGTATACGCACTGGACGGCGCACAATCAGTCAGTCGGATAGACGATGCACTTGCATCTCACAACAATCTGGACGCCATTCACTTTATCACCCACGGCTCAGATGCAAATTTTCATCTGGGTTCAACCGTCATCAATAGCGACACACTCGCCCAGTACTCTGACAACTTCAGCCAGTGGGGAGATGCACTAACAGAAGCAGGTGATATTCTATTTTACGGATGTAACCTCGCTGAAACCCAGGAAGGCAAAGAGCTGGTTTCGGATATCGCACATATAACCGGTGCTGATGTGGGGGCGAGTGATAATCGCACGGGCCACGAATCCTTTGGTGCAGACTGGAAACTCGAGTATGCAGCCGGTTCAATTGAAACCGATGAATCGAAAATAGCAACTGTGCTGAATGATTGGGAATCAAAGCTCGATGTTATACAAGTTACAACACTGGTGGATTTGGTTGATGCACAAGATTTGAGTTCAATCTCTGCACTAACATCAACCAACGGCGCAGGTGCGGATGGAGAGATCTCACTACGTGAAGCAATCCTTGCAGCCAACGCGAGTCCGGGTGAAGATATAATCACCTTGATTCCAGGCACCTATGTGCTCAATGGCACACACGTTAACGGTGACGACTACGAAGGCGCATTGAACATCACCGATTCACTCATAATAGAGGGCACCGGTACAGATTTTAATACGTTAGCAGATGGTACCGTAGAAGCAAACAACTCAGGTTCGGTCATCAGCGGTGACAACTCCCGTGTCATAGATTTTCATAACGCTGCATCACTCAACCTAAGCCAATTGGTCATAGCCAATGGCTCTACGCTAGATGGTGGTGCAGGCTTAAATACAAGCAACCCTAATGCAACGGTATTACTGGAAGATGTAAAAGTAGTTAACAATGAATCATCCACCTCCGGTGGTGGCATCTTTAGCAACTCTGTACTGACCCTCAAAAACGTGGAGATCTCAGGCAATAAAGCGAATCAGGGCGGAGGAATTTTTCAGAATAATGGTGTAACCAGGGTGTTTAACACCGAAATAACAAATAACACAGCACTCGCTGGATTCGATAGGCAAGGCGGCGGCCTGTTTATGAACAGTGGACTTTTCACTGCAAGCGAATCATCGTTTACCAATAACTCGGCATTAACTGGCGGTGGACTGTACATGGCCTTTGGCGAGATTAATGCCTCGGACACTAGCTTCAGTGCAAATGAAGCGCTTCATATAGGCACAAACAATGGAAACGGTGGTGCAATTT
>CAZQKJ010000075.1:0-12185 GCA_964593315.1 uncultured Granulosicoccaceae bacterium | reverse complement strand
CACTGATGTTCGCTGTGGCAATGATCGCAATACTGGTAACGATGCTAATGGCATTGGCGCGCAGTTTTCTCGGCCCTTCCATTTACGATCGCATTCTGGCTATCAATACAGCGGGCACTACCACTGTGCTGTTTATTGCAGTGCTGGGCTTTCTAATGGGGAGACCAGATTTCCTCGATATTGCACTGGCTTATGCGCTGATCAACTTCATCGGGACCATCGCGATACTCAAATTCTTTAAGTACGGCAATCTCGGCACCGCCGACCCCGCTGACACCCAAGACAAGAGCGGAGAACCCTCTGTATGAGTCTGGTACTGGATATCGCAAGCTTTATTCTGTTGCTGCTTGGCAGCTTTTTCTGCATCACAGCAGGCGTTGGTCTTATCCGCATGCCTGATCTTTTTACCCGTGCTCACTCAGCCAGTGTTCTCGACTCTATGGGTGCCGGATTAATACTCTTCGGGCTTGCTTTACAGGCGCCCGATTATCTGGTCGCGCTCAAGCTACTTTTTATTTTCTTTTTTCTGCTAGTAACCAGCCTTGCCGCTATACATGCTTTGGCGCAAGCCGTGAATGTGGCCGGAGTCGATCCGGACCTGGCGAAAATCGTGAAACGTCTGGAAAAAAACAAACCTAACGACAGCGCTGAGGATTTGAAACCATCGAATTCCTGATCAATGCGTTGCTGCTGCTTATGCTGGTGGCAACAGTCTTCGCAATTATTAAACTCGACCATCTGTTGACTGGCGTCATGTTGATGGGTTTTTTCAGTTTGCTAAGCGCATCTATCTTTATGACACTGGATGCAGTGGACGTGGCATTCACAGAAGCCGCTGTAGGTGCTGGCGCATCGACGATATTTATTCTTGCAGCTCTGGCCATTGTCGGGCGCAGAAGTAAAAAGAAAAAGCCGAAAAGACAGTTACTGCCACTTATCGTCGTGATCGGTACCGGCGCTCTGTTGTTCTACGCCACTTTGGATATGCCCCACTTCGGCACTCCGGATGCACCAGTTCACACTCACGTAGCACCTCGCTATTTACAAGATTCAGGTGAAGAAGTTGGCCCACCGAACATAGTCACTTCAGTACTGGCAAGTTACCGCGGCTACGATACCTTTGGTGAAGCGGGCGTTGTATTCACGGCGTTTATTGGCGTACTCCTTCTACTGGGTGCCGGCACTCGTCAGTCAGGTCTTGAACGATCTGCACCTGAAAATGTAAGAACTGAATCCATGCGGCAGAAAATTGTGTTGCGTGAAGTTGCTGATCTATTGATCGCACCGGTTTTAATTTTTGCGCTATATGTGCAGTGGCATGGTGACTTCGGACCAGGCGGCGGATTTCAAGCCGGTGTTATCTTTGCCAGCGCTATTATCCTATATGCACTGATCTATGGAATTGTACCTGCACAAAAGCTAATACCGCCGCGCAGGCTTGCGTACTTTCCGGGTATCGGCCTACTGCTTTATGCAGTCGTCGGTGTAGTCAGCATGATCAAAGGCGGTAACTTCCTCGACTACGGTGTGTTATTCAGTGACCCCCATGATGGCCAACACTACGGCATACTTATTATCGAACTAGGTATCGGCATCACCGTGGCCGCAGTCATGATTAACGTCTTCTTTTCTTTGTCAGAGCGATCGCTTTAATGTTTGCGGGTCTCTTCAACTACTGGATTGTTGTCATACTGATGATGGCAGGCTTGTATATTGTGATGTCCAGTGGACACCTGGTAAAAAAAATCATCGGCCTGAACATATTCCAGACTTCGGTTTTTATTTTCTTTATCTCTATGGGCAAGGTAGACGGCGGCACAGCACCTATTCTCAAAGAAGGTATTACTGTTTTCAGTAACCCATTGCCACATGTGTTGATTCTTACCGCAATTGTTGTCGGAGTTGCGACAACCGCACTCGGGCTCGCCATAGCTGTGAGAATATATGAAGCCTATGGCACTGCAGAGGAAGACGAAATAAGCGAAATGGATACGGACAATCAGGTTCGCGAAACAGCTGTCAGCACAGTAACCGTTGACAACAAATGATTGAACAACTCCCTGCCATTCAGCTATTACTGACCCTATTAGCGGCACCCGTTTGCTCCATGCTGCGCAATGGCGATTTGTCATGGAAGCTCGCAACATTTGTCAGCTGGTTATCAGTATTGGTTGCCGGAATATTGATGCAGCAGGTTTGGGGCGGCAACACCATCAGTTATCACATGGGCGGCTGGCCCCCACCATGGGGCATTGAAGTTGTTATTGATGAACTGACTGCCATCGTTTTACTACTGGTTACACTGTTTGGCGCGCTGGTAATGACAGCGCTGCGGCAATCTCTCAGCAGTATCATGCGACATCAACGCCAAAGCCTGTACTACACCACGTTCTTGCTTTGCATGGCATCGTTGATCGGCATCACCATCACAGGCGATGCCTTCAACGTTTTTGTTTTCCTCGAGATCTCATCGCTTGCAACTTACACACTGATTGCCCGCGGCCGCGACAGACGTGCACTGACGGCAGCATTCCGTTACCTGATCATGGGCACCATCGGCGCTACCTTTATTTTGATCGCAATCGGCTTTATGTACATGCTGACCGGTACACTGAATATGGCAGACCTCGCAGAGCGATTGCCGGAGCATCGGGATAGTCGTGTGCTACATGCTTCTTTTGCTTTCTTCACCGTAGGTATTGCCCTAAAAGTTGCCCTGTTCCCACTGCACTACTGGCTGCCAAACGCGTACACCTACGCACCCAAAGCGACCACAGCATTTCTGGCGGCCACCGCGACCAAGGTATCTCTATACGTGATGATTCGCTTCATCTATGACGTATACGGTGTCGACTTCGCTTTCGAAAGCATGCAACTGGGCACTCTGTTGGTACCGTTGAGTCTGGCAGGCATCCTTATCGCTTCTCTCACTGCAATTTTTCAGACCGATGTTAAACGACTACTCGCCTGGTCAAGTGTGGCTCAGCTGGGTTACATGGCACTCGGTATCGGCTTGTTAAACATTAGCGGACTGACCGCATCTATTGCTCACATGTTCAATCACGCCATGATGAAAGCCGGTTTATTTCTGGCGCTCGCTACAATGATCTTCCGAGTTCAATCCAGTCATCTGTCTGCGCTTTCCGGCATCGGTCGCACCATGCCTCTGACAACGGGTGCCTTTACCGTTCTTGGCGTAGGACTGATCGGTGTGCCATTCACCGCCGGCTTCATCAGCAAGTGGTATCTGATCACGGGCTCACTTGAGAAGGGCTGGCTACCGGTTGCAGCGATTTTGATCGTCTCGTCATTAATGGCGGTTGTCTACATCGGAAAGATTATCGATGTCATGTACTTCAAACCTGCGCCGGATGAACATAAAGAGATAACCGAGGCACCCATGTCTATGCTTGTGCCGTGCTGGATCTTTGCAATACTCACGCTCTACTTCGGGATCGACACCCGAATCACAGCAGGACTTGCCGGACGAATAGCGTCTGGCATGCTCGGTGGTTCCTGATGAATCATTCTGTACTGATGTGCGCAAGCCTCGCCATACCACTGATCGGTGGTCTGATAATGCTGACTCAACGTAAGAACGCCAATGTGCGTGACGCGATTAGCATCATCACAGCCTGCCTGCTGTTCATTGTGGTGTTGTGCCTGTACCCGACTATTCTGGCTGGCAATACACCTTCCATAACACTGATTGAGCCGATCAAAGGCCTCGGTATTGTGCTGACCGTAGAACCTCTGGGGCTGCTGTTTGCAACCATTGCCTCGGGTTTATGGATCTTGACCACAATTTACGCTATTGGCTACATGCGCGGTGCCAATGAACCGAATCAGACCCGATTCTTTTTCTGCTTTGCACTGTCGATAACAGCAGCCATAGGCATCGCCTTCGCAGGTAATCTGTTGACCCTTTTTGTATTCTATGAGGCGTTAACCCTTGCAACCTATCCGCTGGTAACCCACAAAGGCAACGAAGACGCGCGCCGTGGTGGCAGGCTGTATTTAGGCATATTGATGTGTACTTCAATTGGCCTTCTGCTGTTTGCAATCCTGTGGACCTATCAGCTCAGCGGCACACTGGACTTTCAGGCAGGCGGCATACTGCAAGGCAAAGTCAGCCCGACTATCGCAGTTATACTGCTAACCCTCTTTGCATTTGGTACCGGTAAAGCGGCACTAATGCCATTTCATCGCTGGTTACCTGCAGCGATGGTCGCACCCACTCCGGTCAGTGCTCTGCTGCATGCGGTCGCGGTGGTAAAGGCAGGTGTGTTCACCATACTTAAAGTAGTCATCTATATATTCGGCATAGATCTGATGGCAGAAACCGGCGCTGGCACCATCATCCTCTGGGTAGCAACATTTACCCTGGTGGCAGCATCCCTTGTTGCACTAACCAAAGACAACCTCAAGGCTCGGCTTGCGTATTCTACCGTGGGTCAACTCAGTTATGTCATCGTGGGTGCTATGCTGGCCAATGCGGCAGGTATTATTGGCGCTGCGATGCAGATCGCGATGCACGCGATGGGTAAAATCACACTGTTCTTTTGTGCTGGCGCAATTTACGTTGCAGCACACAAAACTGAAATCAGTGATATGCGCGGCCTCGGCTACGCCATGCCTTACACTTTCGGGGCGTTCTTTATTGGTGCGGTCAGCATTATCGGCCTGCCCCCGATGGCAGGATCGTGGGCCAAGTGGTATCTGATGATGGGATCTATCGATGCATCCCAGTGGCTGATCGTGGCGGCACTGTTGCTTAGCTCTTTGTTAAACATAGCCTATCTGATACCAGTTGCGGCACGGGCTTTTTATATGTCGCCACAACAATCAACACCTGCAACACTCAACGAAGCACCACTTTTTTGTGTGGTGCCCCTTTGCATCACGGCAACCGGTTGCCTGTTGTTATTTATATTCGGTGATCAGCTCAACAACCTGATCAGTTTGATTCCACTTACCAAAGCAGCGCCGTAATTGTATGAGTCAAAATACTGATACAAAATCCTACTGGCTGGACAAGCCTGGCACACTGAAGCTAATCATTGCTCTACTTGTGATCAGTTGTATCGGGCTGTTTGTAGTGGATTTTTTCTACCACAAACACAGCCACTTTGAATTTGAAGAATGGCCGGGCTTCTATGCCTGGTACGGTTTCCTCAGCTATTGCGGCATTGTCCTTAGCGCAAAGCAAATGAGAAAATTCATCGGCAAGCGCGAAGACTACTACGAGTCTGTCGACCCTGATACCAACAATGAATCAGATCATGACCAGTCTTAATCCTGCTGTCATATTCTTAATTGCAGGGCTGTTTGCGCCATTTGCACCTGCCAATGCGCGGCGCTACATCACACTTGCAGCACCTGTTATCGGGCTGGTACTGCTGTTGGTGGCAGACTATGGTAACCACGGACAGCTGGAACTATTTAACCTGCAGCTCACCATGTACCGGCTGGATAAACTGGCTTTTGTATGGGCGCTTATTTTTCATATCGCGGCTTTTATTGGCGCGCTCTACGCGTTCCATCTTAAAGACGCGACCCAACAAACGGCAGGCCTGCTGTATCAGGGTGCCGCCATTGGCGCGGTACTGGCGGGTGATCTGTTAACCCTCTTCATATGGTGGGAACTCACTGCAATTGCATCCGTATTTTTAATCTGGGCACGCAAGACAGACAGAGCGTACAACGCAGGCATGCGCTATCTGATGATTCAAATCGGTTCCGGTGTGATTTTACTCACCGGATTATTAATTCACTACAACCAGACCGGCTCACTGGCGTTCAATCATCTTGGCCTTGAGTCATTCGCCACCTGGCTGATTTTTATCGCCTTCGGTATCAAATGCGCATTCCCACTGCTACACAACTGGCTGCAGGATGCCTACCCGGAAGCCACTGTCACGGGCACGGTGATTCTTTCTGCATTCACTACCAAGCTTGCGGTCTATGCACTGGCACGCGGCTATGCGGGTACTGAAATTCTGATCTGGATTGGGGCAATTATGACGGCCTTCCCGATCTTCTTCGCAGTGATCGAAAACGACTTACGCCGAGTCCTCTCCTATAGCCTTAACAATCAGCTAGGTTTTATGGTGGTTGGCGTGGGTATCGGAACTGAAATGGCACTGAATGGCACTGCCGCTCACGCCTTCAGCCACATTTTATACAAAGCACTCTTATTCATGGCAATGGGGGCTGTACTGTATCGCGTCAAAACCATCAAAGCATCAGAGCTTGGCGGTCTTCACAAAAGCATGCCGTGGACAACGGTGTTTTGCATTATTGGATCACTTTCTATTTCTGCTTTTCCGTTGTTCTCCGGCTTTATCTCAAAGTCCATGATCTTAACGGCAGTGGCAGTAGAACATCACACCATTGTCTGGCTGATCCTGTTACTGGCGTCAGCGGGTGTCATGGATCACTCGGGTATAAAAATCCCTTTCTTTGCGTTTTTTGCGCATGACAGCGGCAAGCGTTGTGAAGAAGCACCCAAACACATGTTGTGGGCTATGGGAATCACCGCATTCCTGTGTATCGCTATTGGCGTCTACCCTCAGGCGTTGTACAGCATTTTGCCTTATCCGGTTGACTACGCGCCCTATACAACCGCACACGTCATCACCCAGTTGCAGCTATTGATGTTTTCAGCACTGGCTTTTGTATTTCTGTTCAAGACTGGTCTGTATCCGCCAGAAGTCAGATCACACAACCTGGACACCGACTGGTTCTACCGTGTTGGTGCAGCTTCTGTCATTGCACCGATTAGCAAAGGTATCGGTGGAGCAACACAGTCATTGTTTGCCGGCTTGTCTGCCACCTGGCAGCAGTCGATCGCAGCACTGGATAAAGTCATGGGCCCGAGGGCCTGGCTGTCACGCAGTGTCGACTCCACAGGCATGGTCGCCCTGACCATGGGGTCACTGCTGATCTTTTTGTTGCTCTATCTGGTCTGAGCAACAAACTAATGGTGCTTCCTTCCATACACCCGCAAAGACACTGACAAAAATACAACAATAAAACCGAGTTTAATTGCCAGCTCGACAGGCTTTGTGGCGTCTTGCCAACAAGTAACCGCTCTCTGCGCGGGCATCCGGGTGTTTCAGATATAGTTGCGTTGTGTAAACAACACGTTACAAGTGGTCATGGCTCGCGCCCCAAGAACCACAGTAATCAACTCTATTTTAAAAATGCAGCCCCCCCCCCCTTTGGAGTCACAATTCAATGAAACTATCTGTCACTAAAACGCTGCTGGCTACAGCCATTGCAACAGCGCCATTAATGGCATCCGCTGTAGAACTGGAAGATTATCTGGTTGCCAACAGTTCCTACGACGAGGCCAATGTTGGTGGCAGCTTCATTGCTGTAGACGCTGCAGGCGACAACCCTAACGATCAACTCGGGTACACCTACTCACTCGATGCAGACTATGAGAAGGCCTTCAGCACTCTTCCCAGAACCTGGCAATATCGCGTAGGGCTGAGTGCCAGCGGTGATCGACCAGGCCAGGAAACCACCTCAATAACCGATGCGGCCGGTATCACCACCACCGTTGACACAGAAGACACCAATGACTGGCAGGTCGTTGCAGAAGGCATTATCGACAACTACTTCCATCAGTCACAATATCCAAAAGCTTTCTGGTTCGGACAGGGTTTGTACGCCTCGCAACAAAACCAGCCCGATGACGCCATCGCGGTTTCTGTCGGTCTCGGGTACGGGCGCGTCTACAATGCAACACCATTGGCAAAAGTGATCAGAATTGTCGAGGAGCTTAATGAAGAAGGCCTGCTGACCGGCCCCATTCCCGATTCAGTCGCACTCGAAACCGCAGAGATCATAGACCGGGAAGATGAATTCAAGAGCAAGTTTGGCGCAGACGACTACAAACCGGACTGGTACGCCGCAATCGAATCAACACTCGCCAGAAGTGGCGCTCTTCGCGACGGTAAGTTCGGTGCACTGGGTGCACTGACTGTTGATACGGTCATTGAAGATGAACCTATCAGCACCAGAAGACATGGCTGGGTGGTTCGATTAGGTGCGGGCTTTCAGGCGAGCGATTTATCAGGTTTGACGGACAATGACCCCAAACTCCTGGCTCAGTTTGAATATGCAAAACCCTTTGGCTACAAAGGTCAGTTCATCAATCTGTTCAGCTTTGAGCCGATTTTTGGTGATGAAGCCATCACTTCTTTTAGAAACGATATGAGCTATACCTACGAAGTCACCGACATGATTGACTGGATAAACACCTGGTCTGTGACCTACAGCGACGGTGAAGATGTAAACGGTGATCCGCTTGAATCGACCAACCACATTGTCAACTCACGCTACTCATTTGACCTTGGCAACAGCCTCGATTACTTCGTAGGATTGAGACTGGCACAGACAGACATTGATCCTAACCAACCCGGTTCATTCGGGGATGATCCCGAGATCAGACTTGAGTCAGGATTCAATTATCGTCTGAAGTAAATCCTTGAAGTAAAGCGGTAAACCACAAAACGGAGGCTACGGCCTCCGTTTTTCGTTGTAAGCTATTGAAGAATTAATCAAAACCGCGATCATGCAACACAAAGCCATTGTTGGCGTATTAATCCTGAATACCAATTTTCCAAGATTACCCGGTGATATCGGGAATCCGGTTACTTTCCGTTATCCGGTCAAATATATAACCGTACAAAGCGCAACACCTGCCAATATTACCGTGGCAACCGAACTGCCAGAATCCCTGCAATCTGATTTTTGCGATGCCGCAAGACAGCTAATGGATCTAGAGGTTTCGGTTATCACGACTTCCTGCGGTTTCCTCACACCGATGCAGGAACAGCTAGCAAAGCTCAGTACGGTACCGGTTATCTGCTCGGCACTTTCTCTTATGCCATTGCTTGCAACCGTACACGGCGGTAGCGAGTATCTCGGTGTGCTGACTTTTAATCGCGATACGCTAAATCAAAACCACATTCGCGATGTGATACCCGGTGCAATTGAAGGGCTGCGAGCTGATGACTCATTGCGATCCGTCATCAGCCGGGACTTACCGGATATTGACCGCGAACAGGCTCAAACAGAAGTACTCGCGGCCGCGACAAGACTGCTGAATCAAAAACCTGCCATACGCGCCATCGTGCTCGAATGTACCAATCTTTCACCCTACAAAAATGCCATTCGACAAAGCACCGGTCTGCCCGTATATGACGTCGTAGATGCAGTACACTGGCTAATAGAATCCCAGCCGCACCAACCTGATTCTCAACCTTAGCGTGAGAATGTGGTCGGGTGGCTTTTTGCGCGACATCTATCTTAAGTACGGGCAGGCATGTGTAAGTAGAGTAGCCGCCTATCGTTTAAGATAGAGCACAGTTAAGCTAAGCTGCCGATGCAGCGTCACAGGCCTCAGATTTGAAAGACTGGATTATGCGTCGCTCGCAGACGCGCCCTTCAACTACCACCCGCTTTAATGCAGGCACCATAGAGAGCCACTTTCAGCGTGACCGTGCTCGGGTTATTCATAGCGCCTGGTTTCGTGCACTACAATCTAAAACTCAGGTACTGGGCCTTGGCGAAAGTGACTTTTACAGAACACGGCTAACACACTCGCTTGAAGTTGCACAAATCGGCACTGGCATCTGCGAACACCTGCGCCGCAGCGCTAACGAAGACCAAACCTTGTGGCTTGCTCCAGGCAGTCTGATGGATGCAGCCTGTCTGGCACACGATATTGGCCACTCTCCTTTCGGGCACGGTGGCGAGGTAGCGCTCAATTACATGATGCGTGAGCACGGTGGATTTGAAGCCAACGGACAAACCTTACGAATACTCGCGCGCCTCGGAGAATACTCTGAAAACAACGGGCTGGATCTCACCCGCCGATCTACGCTTGGCATTATAAAGTACCCTGGCTATTGCGACGATCTGGCCCGCTACCCAAGCAACGCGGAACAAAATGCACCACTGAATCTTGACAACTGGCATCCGCCAAAAGGCATCTACAGCGATGAGCACGATGTGCTTGACTGGACACTGGAGCCATTCAGTCAATCCGATAAAGATAAATTTGTCAGCACCACCGATTCTAATAGCGGCCACTTAAAAACAAGCTACAAAAGCTTTGATACGTCGATCATGGAACTCGCAGACGATATCGCCTATGGCGTTCACGACCTGGAAGACGCAATAGCCATGTCATTACTATCACCTGATCAGTGGCAGCAACAGTTTATAGAAAAATTAGGCGACATCGGCAGCAATCCAGTCAGTGATAAATCAGACTTCTATACGCTGAACCTTTTCAGCGGTAAGAACAAAAGTCGCAAGCATGCAATTAGTAAGCTGGTTGGCTGGTTTATCGATCAAATCTCAATCACTGAGTTGTCAGAGTTTGAGCATCCACTGTTGCGCTATCAAGCCAGTATGAGTCCGACCGCCTCGGCGTTACTTAAAAAGCTTAAAATTTTTGTGATGCACGAGGTGATTCTGCGACCAGAGCTGCAAGCACTACAGTACCGGGGACAAAAAGTAATCCTGAATATATTCGAGATTTACCTCAATAATTCAGAGCGCTTGCTGCCACCACAAGTGCTGGAAGAGTGGCAACAGACAGACAATCCGAATCGCGCATTGTGCGATTACCTATCGGGCCTGACAGATGCCTCCGCCACCCGAATTTACAATCGACTGAACACGCCCAGTACCGGATCAATTTTCGACCGAGTTTAGACACATCGCCGTCTCATCTGCCTCACCTGCACAGCGGTGGGGCAACAAAACCCGCTTTTCGCGCTAATCCGCTAATTTCAAGCACCATCGGCCAGCACAAGACGCCCGTTTTGCTTGATATCGTGACAGCTTTGTCACATGCTGTACGGGTCACAAAGGCGCTGTCATTAAGCGTCATCAATTCATTGAGAGCACACAGAGGATTACAATGAAATTCACAACCCGCACATTTCGAAACGGGATCGCCGCCACAGCCCTCGTGCTGTCTACCGCCGCGACCGCAGCCGATATCGAACCCGCCGTCGTTTTCGATATGGGTGGCAAGTTCGACAAGTCATTCAATCAGGGTGTCTATGACGGCATGGAGCGCTTCAAAGGCGAAACCGGTCTTGAGTACCGTGAATTTGAAGTCACTAATGAAGCACAACGTGAACAAGCACTGCGCCGCATGGCTCAGCGAGGTGCAGACCCGGTACTCGGCATAGGCTTCGCACAAGCACCAGCACTGGAAAAAGTTGCCAAAGAATTTCCCGATACACGCTTTGCCATCATAGACATGGTCGTCGATCTGCCAAACGTACGCTCTATTGTGTTTAAAGAACACGAAGGCTCTTTCCTGGTAGGTGCATTGGCTGCCATGGCTTCAGAGTCAGGTAAAGTCGGTTTTGTTGGCGGTATGGATATTCCACTGATCCGTCGCTTTGCCTGTGGTTACGAACAAGGTGCAAAACACATCACGGCAGATGCTGAAGTGGTTCAGAATATGACCGGCACCACACCCGCAGCATGGAATGATCCAGGTCGTGGCGGTGAGTTAACCAAGAGCCAGTTCGAACGTGGTGTTGATGTAGTGTACGCTGCTGCCGGTGGTACAGGCGTCGGTGTTTATCAGGCCGCTAAAGACGCTGGCAAATTTGCCATCGGGGTTGACTCAAACCAGAACTATTTGCACCCGGGCACAATGCTGACATCCATGCTCAAGCGTGTTGACGTTGCGGCCTACAATGTTTTCATGGATGCAAAAAACGACAAGTTCACTCCTGGCATCCAGGTACTGGGACTGGCGGAAGACGGCGTAGGTTGGGCACTGGATGAGCACAACGAATCTATTATCACAGGCGAAATGAAAGCCAAGCTGGATGAGTTATCTGAGATGATTAAATCCGGTGACATCACGGTGCACGATTACACCAGTGATAACGATTGTAAAGTAGCCGGCTAACAAGCCTCAGAACGACTTATGCACAATGTGCCAAACAAGGGGGAAGGCAATAGCCTTCCCCCTGAACCTTACGCCATCGAGCTGCGTAAAATCTGCAAGCGCTTCGGACAGGTTCAGGCCAACAAAAACATAGATCTACAAGTACAGCGCGGCACTATTCATGGAATAGTCGGGGAAAATGGCGCTGGAAAATCCACCCTGATGAGTATTCTTTACGGTTTTTACC
>CAZQKJ010000074.1:0-12210 GCA_964593315.1 uncultured Granulosicoccaceae bacterium | reverse complement strand
GCGAGATCAGGGCTATGTAGACAGTACGGCCAACATGAAAATGAGGCTGCGTAACCGTGCAGGCAAAGAGAGTATTCGCAATGTGCGCATCAAAAACCTTGAAGTCCAGGGCGATGGTGACAAAAGCCTTTCTATATTCGATGAGCCGGCAGACGTTAAAGGCACCACCAGTCTGACCTGGTCACACTCAAACAAACCCGATGAACAGTGGTTGTATCTGCCAGCGCTTAAGAGAGTCAAACGTATCTCTTCAAAGAACAAATCCGGCCCATTCATGGGTAGTGAGTTCGCGTTTGAAGACATTGGCTCACAAGAGGTCGATAAATACACCTACAAGTACCTTCGCGACGAAGACTACAACTCTGCCGCTACCTTCGTAGTCGAGCGCTACCCGACTGACAAAAACAGCGGATACACCAAGCAAGTGGTTTGGATTGAACAAGACCGCTATCTGGCGCTAAAGATAGAATTCTACGATCGCAAAGGCTCACTGCTTAAAACCCTCGAGTCATCTGACTATTCTCAATACCTGAATAAATTCTGGCGTCCGGCAAAACTTGAAATGGTAAATCACCAGTCAGGTAAATCGACAACACTTGAATTTACCAATTACGAATTTCAAACCGGTCTGCGCTCATCGGACTTCTCCAAAAACGCGCTTAAGAGACAATAAAAGCAAGCCAAAGACCAGAGTAGAAGCCAGAGTAAAGACTAGAGTAAAGACCAGAGTTTTGAATATAAAGAATTTCACACAACGCTCTCACAGACTGCTAAACGGCACATTGCTGTGTCTCTGCAGTACAACTTGCAACACAGCTCTGGCTCTCGATTGGCGCGGCAATGCATCAACCGAGCTCACCGTCTTTCCAGAAGAATCTGTGGGCATAGACAACTGGAACGTCAATGCATCGATTGCGGCAGAAGTGGAGCTCAATCACGATATAACCGATCAGACCCGAATCACCGCTCACCCTTTTGTTCGTGGCGACTTCCGCGATAACGAACGTTCCCGTGCAGGCCTGCGCGAGTTGCTAATATCAATCGCCGGAGATACCTGGGAGATCAATGCCGGTATAAAAACCGTCTTCTGGGGGGTGACTGAATCACACAATCCAGTCGACATCATCAACCAGACTGATTCAATTGAAAACCTTGATGGCGATGAAAAGATCGGCCAGCCAATGCTTAACGTTAACTGGTTCAGTGACTTCGGAGACTTTGAAGCTTACCTGCTACCTAAATTCAAGGAACGCACGGTTACCGGACCTGAAGGCCGACCGTTCGCAGGAATCACAGTAGACACTGATCTCACTAGCTTTGAATCGTCACAAGGCGACGACAACATCGATCTCGCGTTGAGATGGGCCTATAGTTTTGACTCATGGGATGTAGGCTTGCACTACTTCGATGGCACTTCCCGAAACCCGACCTTAACCCCGGTACTGTCGGGCACAACACCGGTACTGGCCCCACGCTACTCACTTATCCGTCAGGTTGGAATCGATGCTCAAGGCCTTTATGGCGACCTGGCTGTCAAGGCCGAGGTCATACATCAAACCGGCGATGAGATAGAGTCTCACGCGGAAGCGGTTACCGGCCTCGAATACACGTTAGTAGGACTGCTGTCACCACTACAGGAGAACGAAAAAATACCGCTGGAGTGGTGTGATCCGGACAATCGCAATTTACTGAAAAAGCTGGTTTGCAACGACAGAATGGATCTTGGTCTCGTACTGGAGTATCTTTGGGACCAACGCAGTGACACAAGCAACCAGTTGTTCCAAAACGATCTGCTGGCAGGATTCCGTTTCGCATTCAACGATGCTGCCACCAGTGATGCACTGCTGGGCTTAATTCAGGATCTGGATGATGGCGCTACAACCATATCGATTGAAGCCAGCACTCGTCTGCTTGAATCTTACCGGCTCACACTGCTGGCACAGCAATTTCTAAACACCGACGATGACCCCATACTCGGTGGTTTTAAAAACGAGAGCTTTATACAACTGGACTTAAGTTATTTCTTCTAACCGGCACTACAACTATGTCAGATCCAATACAACAGACAGCAATAAGAATCGCAGGCGCGCCGCATACTGATCTCGAGCATCGATTAAAACAGGATATGTTTGCTGCCATCGGACGTGTGAAGCCGCAGGCAATAGAAGGCGTATCATTAGAAGATGAAGTGCTGACTGGCAAATTTTTTGAAAAGCTCACACCTGCCTTGCAGGGTGTTGCCGTGGCAAAACTCGAAAACTCTATTTTTTTCTACGACCGCATTGGCTGGAATGAAGTCTTTTTAACCAGAACACTGGAAGGCGTGCTCACCGATTTCCAAATCAGCAAGATACTTGAAAAAACCAAACCGAACTCACTACATGATCTTGCATACATTTCTTACAAACACGTAGAAAGAATGATGGGTAAAACCGAGTCTGCCAGTTACTGGGAAAAACTAAAATCAGTGCCCCTTGACGCTTGAGCACCAACGCGATCAGGCACCTGCTACCGAACACATTCAGGATGGCTTTGCTTAAGCAACCAGCGTCTCAATAAATCCTTTCACAGCACCCACCCCGTCCTGCTCCATCACTCGGATAGTTTCAGAACCGACCACTGCTATATCTACCTTCCCTTGAAGGAATTCGATATCTTCACGCGACTTTACGCCGAACCCGACCCCTAAGGGCAGATCAGTATTACTGCGACAAAGCGCCAGATAATCTTCAAGATCTTGCGAGAAAGCCGTGTCCTTACCGGTGACGCCTTTTCGTGCAACACAGTAGATCATCCCGGAGCTGTGCTCGTTGAGATGCCGCATACGATCTGCAGGTGTATTCGGTGTAAAAATGTGCACGGGTGATAACTGTGCTGAATGCATGGCATCCAGATACTCACTTCCTTCAGACGGTGGTAAGTCCGGCACAATACACCCTTGTATACCTGCGGTCTTACATCGTTCTACAAATGCACCCACACCATAGCAGTGCAGAATGTTGTAGTAAGTCATAAACAGAAACGGAATATCAAACTCCCGGGTGATGCGTTCTGCGGCTGCAAAGCTCTTCTCAACGGTAGCACCGGATTTGAGCGCTTCAGAGTTGGCCTTAAGAATAACCGGCCCATCAGCCATAGGTTCTGAAAACGGAATCTGTAACTCCATCAGATCAACCCCTGCGTTTACCATATCTTCGACCACGCGCAGGGAATCGTCAAAGTTCGGATAACCCAATACAATATGGGTCATCAATAGTATGTCTTTTTTCTCGCGAGCGGTCTTTATAGCGAGCTCAAGTTCGGTTGGCGCTCTAGTCATTGGCACTCTCCCCGTTGCTGGCTCCAATACCCGCTGCGGTATTGGCCGCTTGATACTCTGCCGCTTTGTCAATGATGAAGTCGCGCCACTTCGGATCATGCACGGCGTCGGCGACAGTAAAGATATCTTTGTCTGCCCGACCGGACATGTTGATTAGAATATTATCGTCAGCAGACATTTCCGGCGCTTCCTTATAGGCCTGCGCAAAAGCGTGCGACGATTCAAGCGCCGGGATCAGACCCTCGTGTCGTACCGTTCTCTGCATGGCAGCGACAACGTCTTCATCAGATGCCGCCTCAAAGCGTACTTCTTTAGTCTCATGCATATGGCTCAGAATGGGTGAAACCCCTACATAGTCAAGACCAGCAGAGACACTGTGGGTATCTTGCATCTGGCCGTCTTTGTCCTGCAGAAAGTAGGTTTTGTATCCCTGCGCCACACCGATGGTCGCATCATCATAGGCAAGCCTTGCCGCGTGTTGTCCGGAGCCACGACCCCGCCCACCTGCCTCAACACCCACCAGCTCAACTTCTTTGTCATCCAGAAAACCACTGAAGATACCCATCGCATTGGATCCACCACCAACACAGGCATATACCCGAGCTGGCAACCTGCCGGTGCGCTCGAGCATCTGCTCTCTTGATTCAGTCCCAATGATTGACTGAAACCAGCTGACCATCTCAGGAAACGGATGCGGCCCGCAAGCTGTACCCAGAACATAGTGCGTATCATCCATGTTGGTTACCCAATCACGAAACGCTTCATTGATGGCATCTTTCAGTGTCTGACTGCCTTCTGTCACAGCGACGACTGTCGCCCCCATCTGTTCCATCCAGAATACGTTCGGGCGTTGACGGGCAACATCGTGAGCGCCCATGTAGATGGTACAGTCAAAACCGAACTTCGCAGCCATAGTCGCTGTGGCCACACCATGCTGACCTGCACCGGTTTCAGCAATCACCCGCTTCTTACCCATGCGTTTGGTTAAGAGTCCTTGTCCCATTACGTTGTTGGCCTTGTGCGCGCCCGTGTGATTCAGGTCTTCTCGTTTGACATAAATCGATGCACCGCCCAGCTGCTCAGACAAGTTGTCCAGTCGTGAAATCGGGGTGGCACGGCACGAGTAGGTGGACATCAAACCGAGGTATTCTTGCCAAAAGGACTCATCTTCGCGCGCGGTCAGGTAAGCAGTTTCGAGTTCATCAAAGGTCGGCACCAGTATTTCAGGAATGAATGCCCCCCCGAACTGGCTGAAATAGCCGCTATTTTTCATGCTTTTTGTCCGTAATTCAGTGTTTCAGGCGCTGTACACCCGCCAGTTTTCACCATTCTATCAGGGTCCGTGTGATCGGATTGTCGCGAGTTAGCTGTTTACTGAAAATAGTGCCAGCAGTCCATTTCCAAGGGTCTAACCTCTGGGTGCCGGGTGAAGTTCGTTGCAACACCCAACGGTGACTTCACCTGGGTGAGCAACACCCTGGACGGCACAATCGCGAGCTTTGCCGCCAGTGACACAGGTGCTGACGCGATTGGAATCAATGGCTGCAAGTGTCGGGATTAGAGGCGACGACAACCAAACTGTGGCAGTGTTCTTGAAGTGGAAATCGCTTTCCCAACCTTGTATCAGGTCGTCGATAATGATGGCCCGATAGCGCAGTTTTTTATCAACGACCAGTGTGAGCCTGATCGTCAGCAGTTTCTGGAAATTGTTGATTCCGGGTTATTCGCGCCACGCATGTGTCGGCATAGCGGGATTCCACAGCGGATTTAATCACAACCGCGCTTTAAGACGCAATCATTGACAAGCGGTCTTTATATAAAACCGCGTTTTTTTCATCCACTATTTGTGTACTACCTCTCGGCTACAGTTTGTTATCACCAACAAAACCACCGCCTCTGAGAACAACATTCACTAACCGCTGCGATTAACCTGAAAACGATTAAGCGTGAAAGTGCCGCTACCCCAGAAGGTTTCAGTACCGATCTCTATAGCTCCCATACAAACGTGTTGATACATGGACGGGACACCCACGGAAGGACCAACATTTCGAGACCAGTTAACAAACGCATTCCAGTCAAGCGTACCTCTGTTGCTGGGCTGTTTTGCCACAAACGCCACATAGGACCAGGAGAGTTGAGGGTTGGTATAGACATCCCATTCCTGACCGCTGATGGTGGCAGTGGTTACCAGGGTGCCTGGTGTTCTTACCGTCGGTACCCCTACCCAAACCATCATTTCATACTGTTTGTTGTGATCCTCTGCTTCGCAACTGGTGTGGAAGAAAGACTCCAGTGCAACGTTGCGTTCTACAACACCAGTTTCTGAATAATCGTAGTGCACCCAATACTGTGGTAACTGATCAATCAGCACAGGTAAGCCGGTTTCTGCAACCGAGCCCGAAGTGTTGAATCGTGTTTTACGCCCGTAGTACACCTGCGGATAAGACTTCACCGCAAACTCCTGTCCTTCATTGCGTTGCAACCAGTTGTAATCCCATTTAGCCACGTAGTTACCCGGCCCACCGGTCAGTTCAATACACTGCGACCAGTTGTTGCTGTGCACCGCACCTGCATTCCAGACATTGTTTTGCAGCTTGTAGTTTCCATAGCCAATCTCAAGCCACGGCATACAACTGCGCATGTTGAGCAAGGGTTGAAACCGGGTTGCAGTGACACCTGGCTCGACGATACAGGTGCGATTGTTTTCAAAACCAAAACCGTTACCACCTGCGTCACTGGCATCGGTCAGGCAGATGGGTCGACCGTTTTTGAATCCAGCATTAGCCGCTGCCACCGGCGGGGGAGCGGCACCTGTCGGGATACCCGGAGTTGAGTTGGTGGCATCACTGCTGGAACTGGTGACTCTACAGCTTCTGCCACCTTCAAAGCCAAAGCCGTCACCGTCAGTGTCCGACGCATTAGAGAGACAGCCGCTCAACCCGCCAGCAGCTGCTGGTTCACTGCTGGCTACAACACGACAACTGCGACCATCCTCATAACCAAAACCATCGCCATCTGGATCCGAGATAGCGGAACGGCATTCAAGTGTGGCAACCGATACCGAAGTGCCACTGCGGTTGACTACCCTGCAGCTCTGCCCATCCTCAAAGCCGAAACCATCACCGTCAGGATCGGATGCGGCGGAGCGGCATTCATTTACAACAACAGAATCACTGCTGCTGGCAACGATAAGACAACTTCTGCCGTTTTCAAAACCAAACCCGTCGCCATCTGAGTCAGAAGCGGCAAAGGCACAGTCCACTTCAGCAGCGGAAACCGGATGGGCAAGAGAACTAAATTGTAAAACGATGACAGGCAGTACAACGCTGGTTAGAAATTGAAGCATGTTTCTTACAATCATTACCTTGATCCGGAATAGCGCAGTCCCTGCGTGAGCAGTAATCAGCGTGGCAGTCCATTCACGCTCGAATGGATGGGCGCCATACAGTAACACTACTTAGTTTAACGGACCTTCCCTTGCGTCAGTTTTTGTTAACAAGGTTGCTTTTTTTACACATTGCAAAACGGGACTTGATAGGAAGCATATCTAATTTGTTAGGAAGCAAATGGAACCAGTTAGGAAGATAAGTGCCTCAACACAATCATTCCCTTAGAGGGCCAGACATTGGCAGCGATAAAACAATGGGTAGTCGACCTAACAGTGTATAAGCAACATCTTTTACATCTGTCAAAGCGGACACTGCGTTTAATTTCAATAGCCAGTGCTGTGGTAACAAATAAAAGGCTGCCTTAGATAACAGACTCTCCGAGTTTACTGATTCCATTCAACTTGGTTATGCAATGACTAAAAGCTATGAGGTGTGTTTGCGGTCGCGCACACTTTTATAATTTGCCTGCCGTCATACCTTTTGATTCCAGCGGCTTATGGCAAACAACTTTTGTATCCAGAATACAGCGAAGTCTTGTGCGCTCTGTGACCATTATGGTTTAAGGAATACCCTATACTTTGTGCGCTCACACAATAACTCACTGAAGATCGATGATCATCAACTTAGACATCATGCTCAATAACACCCCCAAAACAATCACAATGCACACCGGGGTCGCATGCCTGCTAAAAATGCTTAACGACAAACCCGCTATACAGCAATTAATTGATGATGAGATCAATAATGGGGATGGCCCGCCAACACTCGAGGGTTATACGCTATCAGACTGGGTAGCCGATATCATTTGCCGAAGGGTGATTGAAGCTCACGCAGCCAACAACCTGGCTAAACCCGGCGAGATAGATCCCCAGATACGGTTATTCACACAAAGGCAAGCTTCTGCAGATGTAGGCTGACCCGACCCTATCAACGGCTTGCATTCTCTCCTTAGTCCACAAAGTCGCTGATCTATCTGACTTCAATAGATCACCACAGCCCACGACTCTGAGATAGCCCGATGCCATCAGTCTGTGGTTAGCACATTCGCATGTGTGAAGTTCTGCAAATTTAACAAGCAAGACCAATCCGTCATGACATTTAATTCTTCAAGCGCCTTATACTGACAGGCAGTCGTTCCATGGACTCCTAACATGTCACGTATCAATCGTCACTACAGAAATATTGCTAATACACTCAGCTGGAAGTATCCAAGACTGCACTCTGTCCTGCAGCGGTTTGCGTTCCCGATTCAATTGACTTTTCTGTGCCTCATAACGTTTAAAGTGGTGTCTGCGTACCAGAATAATTTCTCCTACGACGCATCTGCCCAGTCAGCCAGATCGGCAAATAAGGCCGTGGCATTGAATTCGTCCCCTGCAGTGAAAACACAAAGCAGCCAGACCGAACCCGCTCGCGAAAACACATCGCATTCGACAAAAATTCTAGCGACTAAAAAATCGTTACAGGAAGAAATTCATCGAGCGGAGATGGTGCTCAAGGGTAAGAAGCGTGAAATACGAGAGCTCGAAACAAAACTAAAAAATGCCAAAGCCCTTTTAACTTCAGAATACCTTGAGGCGGGCTTGGTGCAGCGATCAGTCGATGCCGGTGAACCCGTACTAATGCGAAACGAAGAGTGGATACAGTCGCGAGAGGCAGACGAGTTCATTATACAAATTGCATCGTCTACCGACTTTCAGTCACTGCTGCAGATCATGGCTCAACTGGATCTGGAAAAACCAGTAGCAACCTATCCGTTCAAACGTGACAAAGACGGGAATCTGGTTTACGGCGTGTCGATGGGCGTATACCCATCGCGCAACGCGGCACGTCTCATCGAGTCGAAATTACCCGATGGTTTCGATCAACACGGCACATGGATCCGTCCGATATCAGAGATTCAATCGCTACTTGAAAAAATTGACTGATAAATCTTACTCACACGAACAGATGCAAAACAATCTGCCGCGTGCAAGCATCAGGATAAACGTTCAAATACCGTACTGATTCCCTGCCCCATACCGATACACATAGTTGCCAGACCAAACTCTCCATCATTCTGCTGCATCACGTTGAGAAGCGTTGTACTGATGCGCGTACCCGAACAACCGAACGGGTGGCCCAGTGCAATGGCACCACCATGCAGATTGACTTTATCATCCATGTTGTCAAGCAATTTCAAGTCTTTCAATACCGGGATCGCCTGAGCTGCAAAAGCCTCATTGAGTTCAACGTGGCTGATGTCTTCCATACTGAGACCCGCCCGCTGTAGTGCCTTTTGCGATGCAGGCACCGGCCCGTATCCCATGATGGCAGCCGGACAGCCCGCTACCGCCATACTGCGTATGCGAGCAATTGGCTGCGCACCGATTTCACGCGCCTTGGCACCGGACATCAATAACATTGCACTGGCACCGTCAGATATAGCCGATGAACTTCCAGCGGTAACCGTGCCTACCTTTGGCACAAATGCAGGCCTGAGCTCAGACAGCGATTCAGCGGTTACATTTTCACGGATGACTTCATCTACCTCTATCAGCTTTTTAAACCCGTTTTGATCGTGCCCTTCGATCGGGACGATCTCATTGGCAAAGCCACCATTAATAGTTGCAGCATGAGCGCGCTGATGCGAACGCGCTGCGAATTCGTCCTGCTGTATCCGTTCAACACCATGCATCTTTGCAAGCATTTCCGCGGTGACACCCATCATCATTGAGGCTTTGGCTACGTGCTTGCTCATGGCCGGATGCAAATCAAGGCCATGCAACATCTGCACGTGTTGCATGTGTTCAACACCACCGGCCACGAACACATCGCCGTAGCCTGTCATGATGCCCTGTGCTGCTGTGTGCAATGCAGACATCGAGCTGCCACACAATCGGCTGACAGTTTGTCCGCCAACGGAGTCCGGCAGATCAGAGCGAATGACAATGCCACGTGCAATGTTAAAGCCCTGTTCAAGGGTCTGGTTGACGCAACCCCAGATCAGATCTTCAACATCATCAGGATCCACTTCCGGATGCCGTTCAAATAGAGCACGCACCAGCTCCGCAGAAAGATCTTCTGCGCGTACATTAACAAAACCACCATTCTTGGAACGACCCATTGGTGAGCGCACACAATCAACAATCACTACATCATCAGCATTGAAATTCATTGCTTATGCTCCCGCCTGTGGAAAAAAAGTCTTGCCATCAGCGGCCATTTTTTTCATGCCGTCGGTGGGTTGATACAGTGCCCCAAGGTCCGCGTACTGCTCGCACATCTTGCAGAAGTTATCCAGACCCACAGTATCCATATAGTGCAGAGCCCCACCCCGGAATGGCGGGAAACCGATACCGTATATCAGTCCCATATCAGCATCTGCAGGACCACTGACAATACCTTCTTCAAGGCAACGCACGGTCTCGATACACATGGGTATCATCATGCGCTCAACAATCTGCTCATCGGTAAACTCGCGCTGCTCAGACACAGAAGGCGCGATAATGCCAACCGTATCGGGATCTGGAAGCTTCTTTGGTTTACCTCGCTTGTCCATTTCATAGCGATAAAAACCCACACCGTTCTTTTGACCGAACCGTTCAGCCTTGAATAACAGATCACCTGCAGTTGTGTAGTCGTACTTCATTCGATCAGGAAAACCTGCCGCCATGACCTCTCCACCATGATGACCGGTATCAATACCGACAACATCGAGCAGATAGGCAGGACCCATTGGCCAGCCCCATCGCTCCATTAATTTATCCACCCGGTTAAAGTCTGCACCCTGAGCCAGCAACAGCGAAAAACCACCAAAATAAGGGAACAGCACCCGGTTGACAAAAAAGCCAGGGCAGTCGTTAACCACAATCGGTGTCTTGCCAAGAGTACGTGCATAAGCCACTGTAGTAGCCACTGCAACCTCACCGGTTTTATCACCGCGGATAACCTCAACCAACGGCATCAAGTGCACTGGATTAAAAAAGTGCATGCCACAGAAAAGCTCTGGTCGCTTTAAATCTTCTGCAAGCAGATTGATGGAAATGGTCGATGTATTAGTAGTGAGAATGGCGTTGTCTGCGATTTTGGTTTCGACCTCTGCAAGCACCGACTTCTTTATCTTGGGATTTTCAACAACGGCCTCGACGACCAGATCGACATCGCCAAAATCACCGTAGCTTAAGCTCGGTACAATGCGGTGCATCGCAGCAGCGGCACCGGCCTGGTCAAGTCGACCGCGCTTTACCTGCTTGAAAAAAAGCTTATCAGACTCAGCCAGGCCATCATCGAGTGCCTGCTGATTGATGTCTTTCATCACGATAGGGACAGAGCTCGAGGCAGACTGATAGGCAATACCTCCCCCCATGATGCCTGCACCCAGAACGGCCGCCTTGTTAACATTACGCGCCGCCTCTGATAACTGCTTGCTCTGTTTCTTCAGAAACTGATCTTTCATGAAGATACCGATCAACGATGCAGTGACCGGTGATTTGGTTAATTTTGCAAACGCCTTGGCTTCCACTTTAAAAGCGCTGTCGCGATCAAGACTCGCATGCTTTTCCATCACACCAATAATGGTCATGGGTGAGGGATAGTGCGGCCCGGCTTTAGCGCCCACAACACCTCTGGCTGATTCAAAAGCCATCGTGCGTTCGATGGTAGAAAGCGGTAGCGGCTCGCGCTTCTCGGCACGACGCTCAAGGTAGTCAAACTTTCCATCAATGCAGTCTTGCAACAGCTGCATTGAAGCTTCGCGCAGGTGCTCCTCTGAAACCACCGCGTCTACAGCACCATCTTTCAAAGCCGCTGGCGCACGTTTATTGGAACCTGTGGCAATCCACTCGATCGCGTTGTCTACACCGATCATGCGTGGCAGCCGCACCGTACCACCCCAACCTGGCAATATGCCAAGTTTAACTTCCGGCAGACCGATTTTGGCGTTACTGGCCATAACTCGGTAATCGCAAGTCAGGCATACCTCAAGACCACCACCCAGTGCTTCGCCGTTAATGGCCACCACGGTCGGACAGGGAAGATCTTCTATGCTTGAAAAGATCGCATCGATCTCAAGCAAGGCGGCGACAATATCTGCCTCAGGGCTCTGAAACAGTGCGCCAAATTCCCCTATGTCTGCACCGACAAAAAAACTTTTCTTGGCGCTCGATAACAACAGGCCTTTTACACCATCAGCACGCTGCAACGCACTGACAGCTTGCTCAAGCTCCTTAAGCGTTGCTTGATTAAACTTGTTTACGCTCGAGTCTTTAAGATCAAAGCGCATTTCATAGATACCGTCCTGAGCTTCAGCGACAGTGAGTGACTGACCTTCAAATAACATTGGTCTGCTCCTTAGAAGCTAAAGTGGTCGGCGTCTAACGCCATCAAAGTTTCTGCGCCAGATTCTATTGTCGCCACCAAAGAGCGTGTGCGTGGCAATAGTTTGTCAAAGTAGAAATCACAGGTAGATAACTTGGCACGATAAAAATCAGGCTCTGAGCAGTCGTCTTTTGCAAGTTCGGC